>CAYFLF010000057.1:0-3089 GCA_964343725.1 uncultured Bordetella sp. | reverse complement strand
CGTAATATTCAACTCGATAGGCGTTTTATTTCTATGTAAGCCAAGCGCTGCAAGCACTACGAAGTCACGTTCGGTGTAATCCATGGGAAGTTGTAAGCCCTGTGCGCGGGCATAGTCTTTGACACTCGGTGCACTGATATCGTAAAACAGGCCACGTCCTAGAAATTGAGCAATTCCAACGCTTTTAGCCCCAACGGCGTTGGTGGCCCAACGCGTCACCAAGCTAGATCGAATTCCAGACGCTTCAAAATCAATCACTAAATCTGGTTGTAATTGCTGACTCAACAATATGACTTGCTTTTTGATGGTGCTCAGAGGTACACGTTGCGCATCTGGTTCAGCTGGTGTTCCTTCTCGAATGGTGAGAAAAGTTGCACTGGTTAGCAAATGGTGTTGGCGAATAAAGTCTTCTGTGGGATAACCAGCATGTTTACTTAAAAAAAGTAAATGCAATTGTGCTTGAGGCCATTTATCTTTAAGAACGCGCCAAGCGGCTGAGCTACGCAATACGTCCCCTACTCCCATGCTGTGGGACTTGACCATGAGTATGCGCTGGTAGGTCATTCTTTCAGCCGAACAACTTCGTAATAGAGAGACTCTTGCGTGAGTGCCAATTGTTTCCAATTTTGCGAGCTAGCCCATCGAAGTGCTTGTTGTCCTAACGATATGTGTTGCGAGGGCTCAAGTGAATTTTCAATAGCGTGTTTCAGAGCATGGGAGTCTTGTGGTTTATCTAATAGCCAAGCATTTACCAAGTGTTCCAAATCCGCTGATATTCCACAATACCGTGCATCACTCACAACTGCTGGAACACCATGGGACATGGCTTCGAGCACCACCATGCCAAAAGTGTCTTCTAAGCTAGGGTGCACCAAAAGATCAGCTGCTGTGTAAGCAATTGCCATATCTTCTAAAACACCTTTGAAATAGACACGCTTTTCTAGTTGAAGCTTTGAAACTTGTGAACGCCATGCGTTTTCAGGAGCTGCTGATCCGGTAATGACTAAAAAAATGTTTAGAGGAAGATCACTTAAGGCTTGAAGCAAAGTGGGCAATCCTTTTTTTGTGGCGTTATTACCAACCCACAGTAAGCAATGCCCATCCAGTGGCAGGCCCCAATTAAGCCTTGCTTGTTTTTTTGCATGAATGTCGTGTGTAAACGAGTACTCGATACCTGGAGGGATGACACGAATATGCTTGTTGTCGTGTTGAAGATCGTTTTGAAGGACTGCTTGCACAGTTTTCGAGACTGCTACTAAAAATCTACCCTGTTGATCCCGCATCCTTAACTTTTCTAAGAACCAGTAGGTTAGCAAGCGAGGGCTGGTTGCCAACTTCACATAGCGCAGGAATAGATTGAAACCAGCACGATGGACAAACCACAGATAGCCAAAAGGCAATACGTGAATCGTTTGCACATCGCCATGCCATGTATTTTCGTGGGAGTGGACTACATCAAATCCTTGCCGAGTTTTCCACCAGGTGTAAATGGCAAAAGCAATTTGGTTTAACCAACGTGGACGGCGGCAAAAAAGTGGAACCGTGTGAAAAATTACTTCTGGGTATGAAGTACGAATATCTTGAGCAAATACGTGGATTTCATGTTGTGGTGCTAGATGCTTTACCAAACTTGCACAATAGCGCTCAGCTCCACCAGCTGAAGTAGAAAATATACGGGCCAAAACAGCGATACGCAAACGTTTTTGTTGCTGAAACATTTGATCTGTCATGCGTTTCGGTATTTATCTTCGTATGAAGTCAAAATTTTTAGCAAAAACTGGGGCAAAGAAGTGGATCGCACAACGGGTATTCGTCGTAATTCAAATACATTGTCTTGGGAGTGCACTCTTCCCCGCTCAGTTGTCGTTGCTGCCAAATATTGGGACGCTTGGACCATGTCTACATGTTCTGGGGTGTAATGACCATAGGGATAGCAAAATTGCTGAATATTGGTATTCAATAGTTGCGACAAAGAAACGCGGCTATTGTGAATTTCAGAGTGACTCGTTTTACTATCTGTTTGGGTGAGGTCTACATGATGCTGGGTATGAGATCCAATTTCTTGCCCACCGTCTATCCATTGCTGTAGTTGTGAGACATCCATCAAAGGTGCTGGAGCAACGCCTAGTGCATGATCCCAACGATTGGTTGTTCCTAGGAGTTCGCTGACCACATAACAAGTAGAAGAAAAATTGAACTTCTGTAGAACACTAAGCGCATTCTCTAAATTATTGACATAACCATCGTCAAACGTAATTCCGACGACCTTGCCAGTTTTGTCGCCTGTCAAATAAGGCATTAACGCTGTCATGCTCAGGCCTTGGTAACCCAACCAAGATAAGGTCTGCATTTGCAGAGCAAAAGCCTTTGGCGACACATACAAACTACGCATGGGCGAACCACGCGCTGGGGCTTGCGCAATTTGATGGTAGGTCAGGATAGGAATGGGGCGCATGCTAAAGCAACACAATATCGTATTGTTCTTGGGCCATCGCGCCTTCGCTTTTGAGTGAAATAGGTTTACCAATGAAATCACTCAAGCCTGCGAGATGTTGGCTTTCTTCATCTAAAAAAATGTCAATCACCGCAGGCGCTGCAACAACTCTAAATTCTCTCGGATTGAATTGACGCGCCTCACGCAATATTTCGCGCAAGATGTCATAGCAGACCGTGCGCGCAGTTTTCACAATGCCCTTGCCTTCACAGACCGCGCAGGGTTCGCACAACATATGCGCCAATGATTCGCGCGTACGTTTGCGCGTCATTTCTACCAACCCGAGCGCAGAGTAGCCACTGACTTGGGTTTTCACACGGTCTCTGGCGAGTTGTTTCCGAAACTCTTCTAGCACCGCCTCGCGGTGGTCTTCTCGCACCATATCGATGAAATCCGCGATGATGATGCCACCCAGATTGCGCAAGCGTAATTGCCTAGCGATAGCACCCGCTGCTTCTAAATTGGTTTTAAAAATCGTATCGTCAAAATTGCGCGCCCCCACAAAGCCACCGGTATTCACATCTACGGTGGTGAGTGCCTCGGTTTGGTCAACAATCAGATAGCCGCCAGATTTGAGATCAACCCGACGGCCTAG
>CAYFLF010000056.1:0-9604 GCA_964343725.1 uncultured Bordetella sp. | reverse complement strand
GTGAGATCCGCGCTTTGGTGGCCACCGATATTGCCGCCCGTGGCATTGATATCGACGATTTACCCCATGTGGTGAACTACGAAATTCCCAACATCAGCGAAGACTATGTGCACCGCATCGGCCGCACTGGCCGCGCTGGATCAAGCGGCGAAGCCGTGAGCTTGGTCTCACTCGACGAAGAAGGCTTTATGAAAGAGATTGAACTCTTTACCAATCAGCAAGTCCCAGTTGTTCCGGTTGAGGGCTTTGGTCCTGAACCAGATGAAAAAGCCGAGCCAATTGCCATGGGCCGTCAGACTTTATGGGGTGGCCTTGGTGAACCACCCGGGCGCGATGTGATGGCAGCAGCCTCGCGCGCAGCCCGCCAAGAAATGATGGACCGTATTCGCGCATCCAAAGCCGCCCATGGAGGCGGTGGCCGTGCGCCCCGTCCAAATGGCCATGTCAGCCGCGATCGCAACGGTGATCGCCCACCCCGACAAGGCGATCGAGTCGCGTATCCGGATGAAAGGCCCCAGATCCAAGGAGAGCCGTCTGAGTTTTCCAATGAACGTCCTGGTTTTTCTAGAGAACGTCCATCCAGAAACGGCAACCGTCCGCAAGGGCAGCGTCCTCCCAGACAATTTGACAACCGCGGTCCGCGTCCAGAAGGACAACGACCCCCTCGTGACCACGACTCGCGTCCTCCGCGCGCGCTCGACGATAGGCCTCCGCGCGATCATGATGCTCGCCCAGCGCGCAACCCCGACGACGACGATTTCCAACCCCGCGCCAATGCGCACTTGGGCACACAAAGTGGCGTCAATGCCTTTGGCCACAAAAGCCAAGGCGGTGGCCAGCGCCAGCCTGACCCCACTCGCACCAGCGTCGACATGATGACCGAGCGCAAGCATGGTGGCGGTGGCGGTGGCGGCGGTTACGGACGCCGCTCAGGCGGTGGCAAAGGTGGTCGCAGTGGCGGCGGCCGAAGCGGTGGCGGTGGTTTTAAACGTCCCTAAAGCACACCTTCCCTTGCACTAAAAAAGCCCGCAACCGCGGGCTTTTTTGAGTTGAATTCCGAAGACTTTATTTAATTACTCAGCAAGTATTTAATCCCCCGGGCTCAACTTAATCACTCAGCCTGTATTTAATCCCTCAGCCCGTATCTATTGGCACTCTGGAATCAAAGTCAGCAAGGGCTTTTCTTCAAAGAACGCCTTCAAATTCGCCAAAGCCAAATCTGCCATTGCGCGTCGCGTCTCATGGGTGTTACTACCGTTGTGCGGTGTCAGCACCACATTTTGAAGTTTGAAAAACTGCGGGTCGATTTTGGGTTCATCCCAGAAAACATCTAATGCCGCGCCAGCAATGCTTTTGTCTTTTAACGCTTGAATCAGCGCAGTTTGGTCCAGCACACTGCCACGGGCAATATTGACCACAACCCCCTTGGGCCCTAGCGCTTTGAGCACTTGGGAATTGATCATATTTTTGGTGTCGTCGCCACCAGGAACAGCGACCACCAAATAGTCGGAATTGGCCGCCAGTTCAACGGTCGTGGGGTAGTAACGATAGGGGGCATTGGTTTTGGCGCGCCGGCCGGTGTAGGCGATCGACATGTCAAAAGCGGTGGCTCGCTTGGCAATCGCTTGGCCAATCCGTCCAAGTCCCACCACCCCTAGGCGGGTGCCAGTTACCTTGTGTGTCATGCTGAACGGCTCGTTGACCCAATCGCCGTTGCGGACAAATTTGTCCGACTGCGGAATGCGTCGGCCAATCGACAAAATCAAACCCATCGCCAAATCAGCCACGTCATCTGTCAATACATCGGGCGTATGGGTCACTTTGATGCCCTTCTCTTGGACGGCGGCGACGTCGATACCGTCATAGCCCACGCCAAAAATCGAAATCATCTTGACGTTTGGAAACATCGACAACAACTTTCTATCCACCTTGGAGGTACTACCCACGCCCACAAATGCCGTGACTTTGGTAAATGCCTCTGGGTCGAGGATATGCGCGTGGTCATGCAACACATACTCTTGTTGCAAATCGTTCATCATGAACGTGGGCACCGATGACACCAACATAATGTCTTTGGACATAGCGTAAATCTCCGGGAAATAGTGGACCTAGGCGCAACTCTACTCTTTCGTTCGTTAACATGCCTACCGACCCGTCATCGGATTCAACAGGAGCTTTTCAAATATGCGTCTACTACACACCATGCTGCGCGTCGGCGACTTGCAGCGTTCTATCGATTTCTATACCCGCGCGATGGGCATGCAATTGCTTCGTACCACCCAGCGCCCCGAGCAAAAGTACGACCTCGCCTTTTTGGGTTATGCCAGTAACCCAGACCAAGCGGAGATCGAACTGACCTACAACTACGGGGTTTCCTCCTATGAAATGGGTACCGCCTACGGTCATATCGCCTTGGGCGTACCCGACGCCAAAGCCGCCTGCGAAAAAATTCGACAAGCTGGCGGAAAAATCACCCGAGAAGCCGGCCCGGTTGCTGGCGGCACCACCGTCATCGCTTTTGTGCAAGACCCTGACGGTTACAAAATTGAGTTGATTGAACGCGATTTTTGAGAGCGCCAAAGGGTATTTCCTTACCAATTTGCGCCAAAAAAAGTTGTCTACTCTTACCTCTTTATCGGGTGTGCGCCCAAGGTGACACACCCCTAAAAAACATACTTTTCGTCTCAGGAGACCATTTCCCATGCAAACCCATCTCACCGTCAACGGCAAGTCTGTCACTGTCGAGGCGGCACCCAATACTTTGTTAGTGCAAGCCTTGCGTGAGCACCTCCATCTCACTGGCACCCACGTGGGTTGCGACACCGCCCAGTGCGGCGCATGTACCGTGATCGTCAATGGCGACGCGGTCAAGTCTTGCAATATGTTGCTGGCACAAGCGGCCGATGCCCAAATCACCACCATCGAAGGTTTGGCCAAGCCAGACGGCACGATGCACCCCATGCAAGCGGCATTCAAAGAATGCCATGGCCTGCAATGCGGTTTCTGCACCCCCGGCATGGTGATGAGCGCAGTCGACCTCTGCAAAAAACACCCCAACGCCAGCGAGCAAGAGATTCGCGAGCAACTCGAGGGCAACCTCTGCCGTTGCACGGGTTATCAAAACATCGTCAAAGCAGTGCAGCACGGTGCTGCTGCCATGAAGTCCTAAATCAACTGTTATCTGGAGACACACCATGGGTGCATCTGACTTTTCCAAACTCCCACATATCGGGGAATCCTTACGTCGCAAGGAAGACTATCGCTTTTTGACTGGCGCGGGCCAATACACCGATGACGTCCAAATGGCCAACACCACGCATGCCTACTTTGTACGTTCCCCCCATGCGCATGCGCACATCAAATCGATTGACAAAAAAGCCGCCCTCGCGGCTCCAGGCGTTATCGGAATTTTTGACGGCCAAGACGTTGCTGGCGACAAGGTCAATGGTTTGCCATGTGGTTGGTTGATCACCGACACCAGTGGTCAACCCATGAAAGAACCACCCCACCCTATCTTGGCCCAAGGCAAGGTGCGCTATGTCGGCGACCACGTCGCGATGGTGGTGGCAGAAACATTGGAGCAGGCTCGCAACGCTGCTGAGCTAGTCCATGTCAATTACGACGTCTTGCCAGCCGTTGTCGATGTGCGCGATGCCGCCAAAGCCACCGCTTTGCATGAAGTCGCGCCAGACAACCATTGCTACAAATGGGCGATTGGCGACAAAGCACAAGTTGATGCTGCGTTTGCCAAAGCCGCACACGTCACCAAACTTGACTTGATCAACAACCGCTTGGTTCCCAATCCCATGGAACCACGCGCCGCGATTGGTTCCTACAACCGCGCCAACGACGAATACACCCTACACGTATCCAACCAAAACCCACACGTCGAGCGCCTGCTGATGACTGCGTTTGTTCTGGGCTTGCCCGAGCACAAAGTACGCGTGATTGCGCCGGATGTTGGTGGCGGGTTTGGCGCCAAAATTTATCTCTATGCGGAGGATGTCTGCTTGACGTGGGCCTCCAAGAAGCTCAACCGCAGCATCCGCTGGACGTGTGATCGCTCAGAAGCGTTTTTATCTGACGCGCACGGTCGTGACCACGCCAGCCATGCGGAATTGGCGCTCGACAAAGATGGGCACTTCTTGGCGCTCAAAGTTCACACCCACGCCAACTTGGGTGCCTATTTGTCTACCTTCTCCACAGCGGTACCCACGATTTTGTACGCCACGCTTTTGGCTGGCCAATACACCACCCCGCAGATCTATGTCGAAGTCGACGCATGGTTTACCAATACGGCACCTGTAGACGCTTACCGTGGTGCTGGACGCCCTGAAGCCACCTACTTGCTCGAGCGATTGGTGAGCCGCGCTGCTTGGGAAACAGGTCTGGGTCAAGACGAAATTCGCAAACGCAATTTCATCAAAGACTTCCCCTACCAGACGCCTGTTGCTTTGCAATACGACACGGGTGACTTCCATGCTTGCATGAACGAATCCCAGAAACTCGCCGACGTGGCAGGTTTCGAGAAGCGCAAAACCGCCAGCGCCGCTAAGGGTTTGCTGCGCGGCATTGGCTACTCGAGTTACATCGAAGCATGTGGCATTGCACCCAGCAACATCGCGGGTGCTTTGGGCGCGCGCGCAGGCTTGTTTGAGTGCGGCGAGATTCGCGTGCATCCCACAGGCAGTGTGACAGTGTTCACCGGATCACACAGCCACGGCCAAGGACACGAAACCACTTTTGCACAAGTGGTGGCGTCGCGTTTGGGAATTCCTGTTGAAAACGTTGACGTTGTCCATGGCGACACTGGTCGCGTGCCTTTCGGTATGGGCACCTATGGTTCGCGCTCGATCTCAGTAGGCGGTGCAGCGATCATGAAAGCCTTGGACAAAATCGAATCGAAAGCGAAAAAAATCGCTGCCCATTTGATGGAAGCCGCAGACTCCGACATCGAATTCGCCAATGGCGAGTTCTCTGTCAAAGGCACGGACAAAAAAATTCCGTTTGGCCAAGTGGCACTTACTGCCTATGTGCCCCACAACTACCCCCTCGACAAACTCGAGCCGGGGTTGAACGAAACCGCTTTCTACGACCCGACCAACTTCACATTCCCTGGCGGCACCTATATCGCAGAGGTAGAAGTCAACCCCAATACGGGCGAAGTCAAACTCGATAGATTCACCGCGGTCGACGACTTTGGCACCATCATCAACCCCATGATTGTGGAAGGCCAGGTCCATGGCGGTTTAGCCCAAGGTATCGGACAAGCGCTGTTAGAAAACTGCGTCTACGACCGTGCCACTGGCCAACTCCTGACAGGTTCCTTCATGGACTACGCCATGCCCCGTGCCGACGATGTGCCGCTCTTCAAACTCGGTCATGTATCCACCCCTTGCACCCATAACCCATTGGGTACCAAAGGCTGTGGCGAGGCAGGTGCCATCGGGTCGCCACCAGCAGTGATCAACGCGGTGCTCGACGCATTGGCACCGCTTGGCGTCAAAGATTTAGACATGCCCGCCTCTCCCCACCGTGTGTGGGAAGCGATTCAGGCAGCGCACGCTTAAACACATTGAGAAGGAATTAGATATGTACGCATTTACCTACGAACGGCCCGCAGCCACCGCAGATGCCGCCAAACTCATCAAAGCGGGCGGACAGGCGCTAGCTGGTGGTCAAACCCTGCTGGCTTCGATGAAACAACGTCTGATGCAACCAGAGCAACTCGTCGACTTAGGCCGTATTGCCGAACTCAAAGGCATCAAAAAGGACGGTAACAACATCGTCATTGGCGCCATGGTGCGTCACCAAGATGTAGAGACCAACGCAGATGTCAAAAAGCACATCCCCGCTCTTGCAGCATTAGCCAGTGGCATTGGCGACAAGCAAGTGCGCGCTATGGGCACGATGGGTGGCTCGGTTGCAAACAATGACCCCGCCGCTTGCTATCCCAGCGCGGTGTTGGCCTTAGGCGCCACCATCCACACCAACCAACGCACGATTGCGGCAGACAAGTTCTTCCAAGGCATGTATGCCACCGCACTCGAAGCGGGCGAACTCATCACGGCCATCAGCTTTCCAATCCCTAAGCGCGCGGCCTATGCAAAGTTCAAGCAACCTGCATCGCGCTTTGCCTTGGTCGGCGTGTTTGTGGCAGACACCGGTAGCGGTGTGCATGTCGCTGTCACGGGTGCGGGCAATGGCGTATTTCGCCATGCAGGGCTCGAAGCAGCATTGAGCAAGAGCTTTACGCCACAAGCGGTTGAGGGCGTGAGTGTGGATGCCAGCAATCTCAACAGTGACTTGCATGCCTCTGCAGCTTATCGCGCGCACTTGATCAAAGTGCAAACCCAGCGTGCGGTGCAACAGGCGATGGGATGAGCGCAAGCCCGCAGTTCAATTCCATCGACGAAGTGATCCACGCCTTAGCGGGCGTGGGCTACCAAGCAGAACGGCGGCTAGCAACCGCCGTTTTTTTAAGTCTTCGTCTACAACGCCCTTTGTTGCTAGAGGGCGAGCCAGGTGTTGGCAAAACAGAACTCGCAAAAGCTTTGGCGAAAGTTTTGGCGCGACCCTTGATTCGCTTGCAGTGCTACGACGGTATGGAACAACGCGAGGCTTTGTACGAGTGGAACCATGCCGCGCAACTCTTACACATGCGCGCTGCGCAATCGCGCTCAGACATCGATGCGGTGGAACAAGAGGTCTACCAAGAAAAGTATTTAATCCGTCGTCCACTTTTGCAAGCTTTGCAAACGCCAGCCCCGGGCGCGGTGTTGCTGATCGACGAGGTCGACCGTGCGGACGAACCTTTTGAAGCTTTTTTACTGGAGTACTTGGGCGAATACCAAGTCACGATTCCAGAACTTGGCACCCAACGCGCGCTTGCGATGCCCGTCACGATTTTGACCAGCAACCGCACGCGCGATCTGCATGACGCCGTGAAACGCCGTTGCCTGTTTCACTGGATGGATTACCCCGAACGCGAACGCGAACTCGCCATCGTCAGAGCACAAGTACCAGAGGCTGGCGAAGCCTTGGCCAATCAGATCGCCACTTTTGTAGGACGCCTGCGCAGCCAACCCTTTGCCAGCGCGTTTCAACGTGGCCCTGGCATTGCAGAAAGCGTGGAATGGGCCAAAGCCTTGGTCTCACTCAACACCTTGGAGTTAGACCCAGAAGTCATCCACGACACCGCGGGCATTTTGTTCAAGCAACGCGAAGATGTGGCAGCTTTGGCCCCTATGGTCAACGAATTGTTAACCCCCGAAGAAACCACCTAACCATGGTTTGAAGTCATGCAACTTGGTGACGTTCGCAGCGGCAAGATGGCCGACAACCTCACAGGTTTTGCTCGCGCCTTACGTCGCGCTGGAATCCCTGTTGATAGTGCGCGCATGGCTTTGGCAACCCAGGCTTTGTTAGAAGTGGGGATTGCGCGTAAAGACGATGTCAAACATACCTTTGAAACTGTGTTCGTCAGCCGAGCACAAGACCGTGAGGTATTTGCGCAATTGTTTGAAGCGTTTTTTCGCAATCCAGAGATCGCGCAGAAATTGCTGTCCCAAATGTTGCCTAAGGCAGAGGGTGCCTCGCCACCACCCAAGCGTCGTGCGCGCGTGCAAGAAGCACTCACTGCTGTACATACAACTGCTGACTCTGGAAATAAAAAAGATATCGAACTTGACCTAGACGCCGCCATGACTGCGAGTGACAGCGAACGCTTGCGTCATGCGGACTTTCAAAGTTTGAGCGCGAGTGAGTATCAACTGGTGGAACGATTAGCCAAACAAGTCCCACTCGCCTTGCCTTCTATATTGGGGCGTCGCCAAATCAGCCACTATCGCGGATCACGCTTGGATTGGTCGCGCGCATTAAGAGACACGCAACGTTTAGGTGGTGAGCTACTGACACTGCCCCATTTACGCCGCAAACCACAACCTTTGCCTTTGCTGGTGTTAATCGATGTTTCAGGTTCGATGGAGCGTTATGCCCGATTGATGCTGGCTTTCTTGCACCAGGCTACGCGTACATCGCCACGTTCTGTATTTGCCTTTGGTACGCATTTGACCGATTTACGACCTGCCTTCAAGTTACGCGACGGCGACGAAATGCTTGAACGCGTCAATGCCACCGTCAATGACTTCGCTGGAGGTACCCGGTTGGGCGACGCACTGGTAGAACTGCAACGGGATCACAAACGACTGTTGGTGGGCAAGCGAACCGTTGTTTTGTTAATCAGCGATGGCCTCGACACGGGCACCCCAGAGATGCTGGATAAGCAATTGCAATGGCTCAAACTGCACAGTCGCCGTTTGATCTGGCTCAACCCTCTTTTGCGCTTTGACGCGTATGCTCCAATTGCGCGTGGCGCTGCACAATTGCACCGCCACGCCGATGCGATGCTGGCGATCCATAATTTGTCTCGACTCGAAGATTTGGCCGATGCCATTTCTCAACTGTTGAAGAACAAAATGTGATCCCCACATCCATTCGATACTTTTAAGAAAACAACTTACCTTTTACCAAGGACTGACCCATGGACATGCAAGGTTCCCGCGTTTTGAACGCCACCCAAGAACAAACGTGGCAAGCGCTCAATGACCCAGACATTTTGAAAGCCTGTATTCCAGGTTGCGACAAATTTGAATTGGCAGAACCCAATGTGTATGCCGTTGTCGTGGCACTCAAGATCGGTCCTGTTGCTGCCAAGTTCACCGGCAAGGTGAGTTTGATGGACATCGTGCCACCCAATTCCTACGCCCTGCAATTTGAAGCGCAAGGCGGTATTGCAGGTTTTGGTAAAGGCGAGTCCAAAGTAGAACTCAAACCCGTAGAGGGTGGCGTTGAATTGAGCTATACCGTGCATTCACAAGTCGGCGGAAAAATTGCGCAACTTGGCCAGCGCTTGATCGATGGTGTTGCCAAAACATTGGCTGAAGACTTCTTCACCCGATTTGAGGAACAACTGATTGCACGTCATGGTGCGTCGAATGCAGAAGAGGCCTCTTCTTCATCGCAAGATAACGCCGAAGCCTCAGGCTCAACACCAACTTGGATATGGGCATTCGCCCTCGTGATTGCTGCAAGCGCAGTGTGGTTCATCTCCAAATAAATCTATGGACAACCTCGACGTCATGGTGCTGCGAAACTTGCGCGACTGGCGCAAGTCAGGCCACCGTGCGTTATTGGCCACTGTGGTGCGTACCTGGGGTTCATCGCCTCGCCCTGTGGGCTCCATCATGGCTTTGTGCGACAGCGGGAGTGTGGTGGGCTCGGTTTCGGGTGGATGCATTGAAGACGATTTGATTGATCGGTTTACCAAGGCGTATGCCCATGCGGTGCGTGCTGCTAACAGCACCCCATCTAACCCTCAAGGCACCGAATCAGCCGATTTATCGCAAATTCCTTCGGGCCCTCCGCAACATGTGAAATACGGCATCACCGCCGATGAAGCGCATCGCTTTGGTTTGCCATGTGGTGGCACTTTGGAATTGCTGCTCGAGTTTGACCCAGAGCCCGCGCAATTAGAAGAATTGGTACAACGCTTAGAAAAAGGCGAACTGGTACAACGCGTCACCGTATTGGCGACAGGCGAGAG
>CAYFLF010000055.1:0-9714 GCA_964343725.1 uncultured Bordetella sp. | reverse complement strand
TAGAGCTTGGGGGTGATGAGCCCCCACATCAAAAACGTAAACAGCATGCTGACGTTGATCCAAAATAATCCGCCTGCAGCCTCTAGCGAGGAGTAACCTGCCACCTTGGCCATCCAAGGTCCCGCCCACAATGTTTGCATAGCGATCAAGCCACCGTAATTAAAAAACCCAATCGGCGTCATGCGCCTGAAATAAGGATTTCGCCACACTTGCGCGTAGGACGCCAAGATACTGGGTTTGTCTGGTGTTGTATCTGTGTTTGCATCCAAGCTTTTATCTGCGCTTATCTCAGGCGTCTTGGGCTCAGCGTGCAAACGCCACTGCGGTACTTTGAGCAACATCAGTCCCATTGCCAAAAGTAGCAGCAAAGCCAGCATCCCAAACATCCAACGCCAACCAATGGTGGGCAACAACCATTGCACGGGCAAGGTAGAAGCCAGCATCCCAAACGAGCCCGTCATCAACATCCATGAATTGGCACGTTGCTGAATGTCTGGCGCAAGCCAACGCCGATAGCCCGTCAAAGGCGCCATCAAACAGGCGCTGACTCCCGCGCCAATCAACATGCGAGAGAGCAACAAGCCCGTAAAGTTTGTTGACAAAGCAAACGCGACGCAACCGACAACTGCGACGGCTAGAAACCGCAACACGACCTTCTTGGGTCCATGCACATCCAACCAATGGCCTAAGGGTAATTGGGTCATGGAGAAACCCAAGAAGTAACCACCTGCCAACAAACCTAGATCTCGCGCTTGTAGCCCAAACTCGGTACTCAAAGTAGGCGACAAGGTGGCCGTAATGGCGCGCAATAGCGCTGATAAAAAATACGCAGTAGCAAACGCTACAAACACCCACACCGCATCACGCAACGAAAGTAAATCGTGCGCTTGTTCTTTGTTATCCATTGCACCATTATCCTGACTTGCCCGCATGTTTTTGTTGGTGCTCGCCTGCGTTGTATACCTCTAGGGTGTTGATTTGTCTTCTAGTGGACAGCTTTTGCACGACAATTTGCCAATGAACGCATTAGATGGCATACGCATACTCGATTTGTCCCGCGTGCTCGCAGGACCATGGTGCACACAAACATTGGCCGATTTAGGGGCTGATGTCATCAAAGTGGAGCGCCCCGTATTTGGTGACGACACGCGCGGTTGGGGGCCTCCGTTTCTAAAGGACGCGGCAGGCAAGGACACCACCGATGCTGCTTATTATTTGGGCACTAACCGCAACAAGCGCTCTATCACTTGCGATATTGCGTCTCAAGAAGGCCAAGAGATTATTCATGCACTGGCTCTGGTCAGCGATGTATTCATTGAAAACTTCAAGGTTGGTGACATGGCGCGTTATGGATTGGACTATGCGTCGCTCTCCAAAATCAACCCGCGTTTGGTCTATTGCAGTGTGACGGGGTTTGGTCAAACAGGCCCTTATCGCGAGCGCGCTGGCTATGACTATGCCGTGCAAGGCATAGGCGGTTTAATGAGTATTACGGGAGAACGTGACGACCTCGGTGGCGGTCCGCAAAAAGTTGGCGTCGCAGTTGCCGATTTGTTCACAGGCATGTATGCATCGGTGGCCATCTTGGCTGCGTTAAGACACGCTGAAAACACAGGGCAAGGCCAACACATTGATATGGCTTTACTCGATACGCAAGTCGCCATGTTGGCAAATTTAGGTGCCAACTATTTGGTGTCTGGCAATGTGCCCGGAAGGGCAGGCAATGCCCACCAAAACATTGTTCCTTACCAAGTGTTTGAAGTGGCACCAGCTGCAGACGGCAGCAAAGATTATTTAATTTTGGCAGTTGGTAATGATGGGCAATACGCCAAGTTTTGCGCGGTTGCTGGCAAACCAGAGCTTGCAGAAGATCCGCGTTTTGCCAAAAACTCCGAGCGTGTGCGTCATCGCGCCGTATTGGTACCCATACTTGAAGACATCATGCGCACGCGCAGTAAACATGACTGGCTTGGCGCATTAGAGGCCGCCAAAGTTCCATGTGGCGCCATCAATAATTTGGCAGAGGTATTTGACGATCCGCACGTGCAATCGCGTGGCATGGTGCATACGTGGCAGAGAACGGGTACAGGGCCCGTCAATTTGGTTGCGAGTCCCATGAAATTTAGTGCAACGCCCGTTCGTAATGAGATTGCACCCCCACTGCTAGGACAACACACCCAAGAGGTATTAGGTGCGTTGCTGGGTTTCTCAAACGAGAAAATCCAGCAACTACGCGATGCGTCTGTTATTTAGCGCGGAAATCGTCGTGGCAATTTTTGCAAGCGCCTGCCGTTGCACCAAAAGCTGTTTTGAAAGCATCTTGGTTACCACTTTTTGCGGCGGCAACTAACTTGACTGACTCAGTCTGCAACTTGCCAGCATAGTCTTTGAACTTTGCGTTGTCCTTCCAAATCTCAGCTTTGGCTTTGGTGTCTCCGCTGTCAGATCCATCCACAAAAGCCGCCCATGGCAGTCTGGCCATCTCGGCTACGATTTCTGCGTTTTCAGCCGCAGATTTGGCATCAAATGGCACACGGCCTTGGACCATTGCACCCAAACGTGAGGTGTGTGCGCCCAATACCGTTAAAGCAGCTTTGCGGTACTTGATAGCGTCCTCAGGTTTTGCAAATTGCGCGCGCGCAGTCGTGCCCACAAAAGTTGCACCAATGACCAACAGGGATAAGAGAATTTTTTTCATGCAAAAAGTCCTTTGGGATTGAAGATATATGCTTTTACGCACACAGCTTTCATTCTATGCATTCTGGGAGAATATTGTTCTTGTGAAAAGAAAATGCCATGACACCACCAACTGAGACCACCAAAACCCGCGTTTGGGACCTTCCCACCCGTGTTTTTCACCTATTGTTAGCTTTGTGCGTATTGGGCTTAGTCATCACCGGTGACAACGGCGACTTGGCAATGGCTGTTCATTTTTACCTTGGCTATACCGTCCTGACTTTGGTGTTTTTTCGCATCATTTGGGGTGTCGTGGGTGGGCATTGGTCACGGTTTGCTTCTTTTATCCCTAGCCCTTCCTCTTTGCTTTCGTATGTGCGCAATTTTCAAAATCCAGATGCCAAGCCTTCGGTCGGTCACAACCCATTAGGGGCTATTTCTGTTTTGGTGTTCCTGATTGTTCTTTTGTTGCAAGGCTTGAGCGGCTTGATGAGCGACGATGACATCAGCATCAGCGGGCCTTGGGCAGCATTGGTTCCGAATAGTTGGGTTGCGTTTGCTACCAAGTACCACACGGGAATTGGTTTTCCGTTGATTTTGGTTTTGATTGCGGTGCATATTGCTGCGGTGCTCTATCACTTGCATGCGAAGAAACAAAACCTCATTCGCCCCATGATCGACGGCGACAAGTTGACACCGCCCGACACGCCTGCATCAAATGATTCATTGCAAACGCGGTTAATAGCGCTAGCTATTGTTTCAGTTTGTGCCTATGCGGTTTATCGACTGGTGACACTTACTGCAGCAAGTTAACCCACTGTCCCGCTCTCTTTTTGTTCCGATCTCTTTTAGGAGCGAACTCTCGTCAAGCTTTCTACCGAGTTCCCTGCAACTAAAAAGCCCAGCAATGCTGGGCTTTTTTTACTGAGCTTCTTTGTAAGCAAGCGCGAAGAGCGCTTGTTCCTTACAGAGACTTGTTCGCTGCTTGCGTCAACATGGTTTGCGCGTCGCTGACTTCAAATTTGCCAGGACCTTCGACGTTCAAAGTAGCCACTTTGCCATCTTTGACCAACATCGAGTAGCGGTTGCTACGCACGCCCATGCCGCGGGCTGTGAGGTCAAGTGTCAAGCCTGTTGCTTTGGCAAAGTCTGCGCTACCGTCGCCCAACATACGCACTTTTCCTGCAGTGTGTAAATCGCGCGCCCAAGCACCCATCACGAAGGCATCGTTCACGCTAACGCACCAGATTTCATCCACGCCAGCAGCCTTGAGTTCGGCTGCGTGCTCCACATAGCCAGGTACGTGTTTGGCAGAACAAGTGGGGGTAAATGCGCCAGGCAATGCAAATAATGCGATGGTTTTGCCAGCGCAAGCTTTTGCAACATCAACTGGGTTAGGACCAATGCTACAACCCTCGCCTTCTACTTCTGAGTATTCCATCAGGGTGGTGTGTGGCAACGCGTCTCCGACTTTGATCATGGGGTGCTCCTAAAGAGGTGGTTAATAAAAATGAGGGCTAGAAAAGCAAAACGACCCACATTGTGGGCCGTTTTTAGCGTATTTGCAGAACAGGCCTACAAAAACTTAAATTGCAGCTGCCTTCTCAACTAAACGGGTGGCTACCCAGTTTTTAGTTTTAGAAATCGGCTTGCTTTCTGTGATTTCAATCACATCGCCCAAGTGAAACTCGCCGGTTTCATCGTGTGCGTGGTATTTGCTCGATTTCGCAACAATCTTGCCGTAGAGCGCGTGCTTGACGCGACGCTCGACCAACACGGTAACCGTCTTGGCGCGCTTGTCACTGACCACCTTGCCGATCAAGGTGCGTTTGAGGGATTTTTTGGTGTCCGTCATCTTCACTGTCCTTATTTGGCGGCTTGCTTTTCAGCAAGAATGGTTTTGGCACGTGCAATGCTGCGACGGGTGGAGCGCAATTGCGAAGTATTGTTGAGTTGTTGGGTGCCTTTTTGCATACGCAAACCGAAGTGGGCTTTTTGCAAAGCTTTGACTTCTTCTTGCACTCCAGCAATATCTTTTTGGCGTAGTTCAGCAGCTTTCATTTTTATATCTCCTGAATTTATTGACCAATCATGCGTGCCACAAATGTGGTGCGCAATGGCAACTTGGCAGCGGCCAAGCGGAAGGCTTCACGCGCGAGTTCTTCTGGAACTCCCACGATTTCATACAACACTTTGCCGGGTTGGATTTCTGCGACGTAGTACTCGGGGTTACCTTTACCGTTACCCATACGCACTTCAGCAGGCTTTTGGGAAATTGGTTTGTCAGGGAACACACGAATCCAGATACGGCCACCACGCTTGACGTGACGGGAAATCGCACGACGTGCGGATTCAATTTGACGTGCCGTGAGACGACCGCGGTCAGTGGACTTCAAACCGAAATCACCAAACGCTACGGTGTTGCCACGGGTAGCGATGCCGGTGTTGCGGCCTTTTTGTTCTTTGCGGTATTTACGGCGTGCTGGTTGCAGCATGCTTATTCTCCTTGACCGTCCGCAGCCGTGCCAGTGGCTGTGGGCGCGGCAACCTTGCGGACGCGCTTGACGGTAGTTTTAGGGGCATCAGCGGCTTCAGCGGGTTTATCGCTGCCATCCGTTGGTGCGGCATTGGTTCCGGCAGCACGACGTGTGCCTGCGCGTGCAGGACGATCGCCTGCGGGGCGTGCATCACGGCGTGGGCCGCGAGGACGACGCTCTTCTTCAGCACGGGGCTCAGCGGCAGCAGGTAGGTCGTTACGACCTAATGTGTCACCTTTGTAGACCCACACTTTGACACCGATGATGCCGTAAGTGGTTTTGGCTTCAGAAGTTGCGTAGTCAATATCTGCACGCAATGTGTGGAGTGGCACACGACCTTCGCGGTACCACTCGGTACGTGCGATTTCGATGCCGTTCAAGCGACCAGCAGACATGATCTTGATACCTTGGGCACCGAGACGCATGGCGTTTTGCATGGCGCGCTTCATCGCGCGACGGAACATGATGCGCTTTTCGAGCTGCTGGGTGATGCTGTCAGCGATCAACTGGGCATCGATTTCAGGCTTACGCACTTCTTCGATGTTGACCGATACAGGCACGCCCAAACGGCTTGCGAGATCGCGCTTGAGTGTTTCAATGTCTTCGCCTTTTTTACCAATCACCACGCCAGGACGCGCTGAGAAGATGGTGATGCGGGCATTTTTGGCAGGGCGCTCAATCAGCACACGTGAAACAGCGGCGTTCTTGAGTTTGGTCTTGAGGTACTCACGTACCTTGATGTCTTCCGCGAGCATGCCAGCGAAATCGCGATTGCTTGCGTACCAGCGACTAGCCCAGTTACGGCTGACCGAGAGGCGAAAGCCTGTTGGGTGGATTTTTTGTCCCATATCTTGATCTACCCTTTCAGTTGCCGACTGTCACGTACACGTGGCAGGTAGGCTTGCTGATACTGTTGCCACGGCCTTTGGCGCGGGCAGTGAAACGCTTGAGTGTGGCGCCTTTTTCGACGTGGATGGTTTTCACCTTCAACTCGTCGATATCTGCACCGTCGTTGTGTTCGGCATTCGCGATGGCGGACTCCAATACTTTCTTGACGATACCGGCAGCTTTTTTCTGCGTGAAAGTCAAGATGTTGAGCGCGTCATCCACTTTTTTGCCGCGAATCATGTCCGCAACCAAACGGCCTTTATCAACCGAGAGACGGACGCCCCGAAGGACTGCACGTGTTTCCATGGTGTTTCCTTATTTCTTCTGGACTTTTTTGTCCGCGGGGTGACCCTTGAAGGTGCGCGTCAAGGCGAATTCGCCAAGCTTGTGGCCCACCATCTGGTCCGTGATGTAAACAGGGACGTGTTGCTTGCCGTTGTGCACTGCAATGGTCAGACCGATGAAATCGGGCAAAACCATAGAGCGACGCGACCAAGTTTTCACGGGCTTCTTGTCTTTGGTAGCAATAGCTTTGTCTATCTTGGCTACCAAGTGATGGTCAACAAACGGACCCTTTTTGAGAGATCGAGACATTTGTTACCTCTTACTTTTTACGGCGCGACACGATCATGACCTGCGTGCGCTTGTTGTTACGGGTGCGGTAGCCTTTGGTCAGGTTACCCCATGGATCGACTGGCTGGCGACCTTCACCGGTGCGGCCTTCACCACCGCCATGTGGGTGGTCGATTGGGTTCATCGCAACGCCACGCACGGTTGGGCGAATACCCATCCAGCGCTTGACGCCTGCTTTACCCAAACGGCGCAGACTGTGTTCTTCGTTTGCAACTTCACCAATGGTGGCGCGGCATTCGATGTGGATCTTGCGCACTTCGCCAGAGCGCATACGCACTTGGGCGTAAGTGCCTTCACGCGCCAACAAGGTGGCTGACGTACCAGCTGAACGTGCGATTTGCGCACCAGCACCAGGCTTCAACTCGATGCAATGGATCGTGGAACCCACTGGAATATTGCGAATTGGCAAAGTGTTACCAGCACGAATCGGGGCTTCCGAACCGCTGAGCAAGGTTGCGCCAACTTCTAAGCCGCGTGGGGCAATGATGTAAGCACGCTCACCGTCTGCGTAGCAAATCAAAGCGATGTGCGCCGTGCGGTTAGGGTCGTATTCAATACGCTCGACCTTGGCAGGAATCGCGTCTTTGTTACGACGGAAGTCAACGACACGGTAGTGGTGCTTATGACCACCGCCTTTGTGACGGGTTGTGATGTGACCATTGTTGTTACGGCCCGATTTTTGGAATTGGGGCTCCAACAAAGGTGCATAAGGCTCACCTTTGTGCAGGTGGTCACGGGTAACTTTGACAACGCCGCGTTGACCGGGCGATGTCGGTTTCATCTTGATGACTGCCATGATTAAGCGGCCTCCCCAGAGATGTTGAGTTCTTGACCAGGCTTGAGCGTCACATAAGCCTTGCGCACGTTGTCGCGACGGCCGATGGATTTGCCAAAACGCTTGGTCTTGCCTTTGGTGTTGACAACAGAAACGCCTTGCACTTCGACCTTGAACATCAATTCCACTGCGGCTTTGATTTCAGGCTTGGTAGCGTCTTGCAACACTTTGAAGGTCACAGCATTGCTTTTCTCAGCAACCATGGTGGCCTTTTCAGACACCACAGGCGAGACCAGCACTTGCATCAAACGACCTTCGTCGAATTGGGTAGATTGGTGTCCGTGGCTCATGCGAACATCTCCTTGAGTTGGTCCATAGCAGCCTTGGTCACCAACACCTTGCGGTAGTGAACCAATGACAGTGGATCAGCGTAACGGGGCTCGACCACCATCACGTTGGGCAGATTGCGCGATGCCAAGTAGAGGTTGTCATCGACTTCGTCAGCAATCACCAACACCGATTGCAAATTCATTGCTTTGAATTTGGCAGCCAATAACTTGGTTTTGGGCGACTCCACTTTCATCGACTCGACCACAGCCAAACGGCCTTCGCGTGCGAGTTGCGAGAAGATAGACGCCATACCAGCGCGGTACATCTTCTTGTTGATTTTTTGTGTGAAGTTTTCGTCCGGCATGTTCGGGAAAATCCGACCGCCGCCACGCCAGATGGGCGAAGACGTCATACCAGCGCGTGCGCGGCCAGTACCTTTTTGCTTGAACGGCTTCTTGGTGGAGTGCTTGACTTGTTCGCGGTCTTTTTGCGCGCGAGTACCTTGGCGTGCGTTGGCTTGGTAAGCCACGACGATTTGGTGCACCAAGTCTTCGTTGTATTCACGACCGAACACGGTTTCAGGCGCGTCGTACTTCGCCGATGCTTGACCTTGGTCGTTCAGGAGTTCGACTTGCATCAATTCGCTCCTTTCGCTTTAACAGCAGGACGCACGGTCACAAAGCCACCAGCAGAGCCAGGGACTGCGCCGCGGACCAACAACAGTTGGCGCGCTTCGTCGATACGGATGATGTCGAGGTTTTGGGTGGTCACGGTGTCCACGCCTAAATGTCCCGTCATGCGCTTGCCTGGGAACACACGGCCTGGGTCTTGCGCCATACCGATAGAGCCAGGCACGTTGTGCGAACGGCTATTACCGTGGGATGCGCGTTGTGACTTGAAATGGTGACGCTTGATCGTGCCAGCAAAGCCTTTACCGATGGTGGTGCCTTGCACGTCGACTTTTTGGCCGACAGCGAAGACATCAGACACGGGCACGGTTGCACCAGCCGCATATTTGGCGGCAGTGTCAGCGTTAACTTGGAATTCTTGGATGATTTCGCCAGCTTCGACGCCTGCTTTAGCAAGGTGTCCAGCCATTGGCTTGGTCACACGCGAAGACTTGCGCGCGCCAAACGTAACCTGCAAGGCTACGTAGCCATCGTTTTCCTGGGTCTTGACTTGGGTGACTCGGTTGTTAGAGACATCTAGCACTGTGACGGGAATGGCATCCCCTTCATCAGTGAACAGACGCATCATGCCCACCTTGCGCCCCAGCAATCCCAAACGGATGCTTTGACTCATTGTTGTTCTCCAAAACTCTCACCGCAACCACTTCAATTGGCAGTTGCGTTTGGTATGTGAAAGAAGGTTGATAAATTGCTCTGGGCTTTTAGCTCAGAGCCTGCGATTGTATCGCTTTTTTCGCCCCACTGGCAAGCCGTATGGGGCAGGTTTGTTTAGGCGCAGCCTAGACCGCGCCTAAACGTTGCATTACTGCAACTTGATTTCTACGTCTACGCCAGCGGGCAAGTCGAGTTTCATCAACGCATCTACCGTTTTGTCGGTAGGGTCGACGATGTCCATCAAACGCTGATGGGTACGAATTTCGAGCTGGTCGCGGCTGCTTTTGTTGACGTGCGGTGAACGCAAGATGTCAAAACGCTTCATGCGGGTTGGCAAAGGCACTGGGCCTTTGACAATCGCGCCCGTGCGCTTGGCGGTGTCAACGATTTCCGCAGCAGATTGGTCAATCAGTTTGTAGTCGAACGCCTTGAGGCGGATGCGAATTTTTTGCTTGGTGGACATATGGATATCCTCGATTAAGCAATGATCTTGGCAACCACACCCGCACCGACGGTCTTGCCGCCTTCACGG
>CAYFLF010000054.1:0-10066 GCA_964343725.1 uncultured Bordetella sp. | reverse complement strand
ATCCTGCGCTTGGTAAACGTTCGATGGAGTTATTTGCGACTGAGGTGATGCCGCGCGTCAATGCAGCTATTGGTCGGTAAAAAAATCGAGCCTAAATCAGGAGATATCAGTGAAAAAAGACCATGGCTCAACTTTTACTGAAAACCGCGCAGGAATGGCCATCGATTGGGATGTACCCATCCAGATGGAAGACGGGTTAACTTTACGAGCGGATGTGTTTCGCCCAATTGCAAGTGGACGTTATCCCGTTTTGTTGAGTTATGGACCTTATGCAAAGGGATTGTCTTTCCAAGAGGGGTATCCCAGCGCTTGGCAAAAAATGGTGAGTGAGCATCCTGATGTGCCGTATGGTTCTAGTAATTTGTTTCAAAACTGGGAAGTTGTAGATCCCGAAAAGTGGGTCCCAGATGGATATGTTTGTGTACGCGTAGATTCGCGTGGTTGTGGTCGATCGCCCGGTTATGTGGACCACTTTTCGCCGCGAGAAACCCAAGACTTTGTTAATTGCATTTCTTGGGCGGGTGAACAAGCATGGTCTAGTGGGAAAGTGGGTCTCTCTGGTGTGTCGTATTTTGGAATCAACCAATGGCAAGTTGCTAGTCGTAATCCTAAGTATCTTGCTGCGATGTGCATTTGGGAAGGAGCGGCTGACTGGTACCGCGATATGACTCACCATGGAGGAATTTTGTCAACCTTCTGGGATAACTGGTTCGACATGCAAGTCAAAACGGTTCAGTACGGACTAGGTGAGCGCGGGCCTAAAAGTAAAGCGACAGGCGCTTTGGTATGTGGAGATGTGACCATGTCAGACCAAGAACTTGCAACTAACCGTTGTCAATTTGGGCAAGACATTCTCGCGCATCCAACTGATGACCAATATCATCAAGAACGATCCGCGCAATGGGAAAAGATCACAGTGCCATTCCTATCGGCCGGTAACTGGGGTGGCCAAGGGCTGCACTTACGCGGTAATTCCGAAAGCTTCATGCGCGCTGCTTCCAAACAAAAATGGCTTGAGATGCACGGACTCGAGCATTGGACTCACTTCTACACAGATTACGGCGTTCATATTCAAAAGCGATTCTTCGCACACTTTCTAAAAGGTGAAGACAACGGCTGGGACAAAGAGCCGCCTGTACGTTTGCAAGTGCGCCATGTCAAACACTTTGAAGAACGCACCGAGAGCAACTGGCCTTTGCCGCAAACGCAGTGGACTAGGATGTATTTAGGGCTGAAAAACCAAGCGTTATCAACGCAGCCAACGAGCGAGACCGGCGCATTGAGTTTTCAAGCATCTGGTGACGGATTAACTTTCATTTCGTCTCCTATGTTGCAAGAGATGGAGTTAACAGGGCCCATTGCAGCCAAGTTAAAAGTTTCCTCATCCACAACAGATGCAGACTTATTTTTAGTTTTGCGTGTATTTACGCCTGATTTGCGCGAAGTCACATTTGCTGGAGCCATTGACCCGCATACACCGATAGCACAAGGGTGGTTGCGAGCCTCACATAGATCCCTTGACACACAGTTAACCAAGCCCTATCGACCTTATCACACCCATACGGATCCTCAACCACTGGTGCCTGGTAAAACTGTTGACTTAGACGTGGAACTTTGGCCTACTTCGATCGTGATTCCTGAGGGTTATCGGCTTGCACTATCTGTGCGTGGTCGGGATTACACCTACGCTGAAAAGACAGGGCTGAAACTTTCTAACTTCAAAAATGAGCTTTTAGGATGCGGACCGTTCCTGCACAATGACCCTCGTGATCGACCTAAGGCAATTTTTGATGGCGAAACCAGCCTACATTTCGATTCTGACGCGCAGCCTTACTTGCTACTGCCCGTTATCCCGCGAGGGAATAAACAATGACCTCCCAAAGAAGGAGGCATGACAGCAAGTTGAATTTCAACCAAGCAAATATTTAGGAGACACCATGACAACTAGACGGGATTTTCTTCAAACCACTGTAGCCACCGGCATGACTATCACTTTGCCCAACGCATTGCATGCCCAGTCTGGTGAAGCTATACGAATCGGTCTATTGACTGTTAAAACGGGGCCACTTGCTTCTGGTGGCATTGATATGGAGCGCGCCTTGCTCATGTATTTGAACGAGCGCAACAATACGATCGCCGGTCAAAAAGTGCAATTGATCGTTGCTGACACTGGTGGTGTTCCTGCAAATGCCAAGTCTAAAGTGCAAGAGTTGGTGGAGCTAAATAAAGTTCACGTTTTGATGGGCCCACTAGCTGCATTCGAGGCCCTTGCGATTGACGACTACATCAAAGCACAAAAAATTCCAACATTGTCAGTTGCAGCAGCCGAGGACATGACCCAGCGTAAGCCTAATCCTTGGTTTGTGAGAGCTACCTCTACATCTGCTCAGTGCGCACACGTCATGGCAGACCACTGTGCAAAAACCTTGAAGTACAAGCGTATGGTTTTGATTGCTGATGACATCGCTTATGGACATGAAATGAATGCTGGCTTTCAACGCGTGTTTGAAGAAAACGGTGGCAAGATTGTTCAGAAGATGTTTCCGCCATTAACTGCTCCTGATTACGGCAGTTTTCTAGCTCAATTAAAAACTAATGTCGACGCTATCTTTTTAGGATTCGCTGGTTCTAATGGATTCAGATTTCTGCGCCAATTCAATGAATACGGCATGGGTAGCAAGATGGCTGTAGTTGGTGGTATGACCGCATTAGATGAATCTGTGTTGCGTAACATGGGAGACGAAGCCTTAGGTATTCAAACTGTTTGCTGGTATTCACCTGAATTAAGTAATCCAATCAATGCCAAGTTCGCACCTGCATTCCGCAAGACATATAACTATGACCCAGGCTTTTATGCTGCAGCTACATATGTAAACGGAGCTGTGTTGGAGGCTGCCGTGGGTGCTGTTGGCGGCAAAGTCAATAACAAAGAAGCATTCATGGCTGCTCTCAAGAAAACTAATGTACCGACCGCTCGTGGGTATGTGAAATTTGATGATCAAGGAAATGTTGTAGGGGATGTATATGTCCGACAAGTTGCTCGCAAAGAAGGTCGCTTGGTCAATTCCGTAATCAAAACGTACTCCAACGTTAGCCAATACTGGACGTACGACCCTAAGCAATTCCTAGCAAACCCTGTTTATTCGCGTGATTGGCCACCAGCCAAAAATCTAGAGTCCTAATCCTAAGACTCTTATGCAGATCTGGGTAATCCAAACTCTCAACAGTTTGGCATTTGGAGGACTGCTATTTATGCTGTCCTCCGGTTTTGCGCTCATCTTTGGATTGATGCGCATTGCCAATTTGACGCATGGATCTTTGTTCATGCTCGGTGCTTATGTGGCGGCTACCATGATTCGAGGCGGGCATGGATTAATTTTGGCCGCATGCGCGTCCATGTTTTCCATGACAGTGGTAGGTGGTTTGATTGAGCGACTGATTTTGCGACGTTTAACCAATAATGCGCAAGGCCAAGTATTGGCTACTTTGGGGTTGTCCTTTGTAGTGGCAGATTTATGCTTGATGATCTGGGGCGGTGATCCATTGCCGATTCAAACACCACCCATGTTTATTGCGCCGATGGAATTCTTTGGCTTGCGTTTCCCCACTTATCGTTTGTTTGTTTTGGGGTTTTCGATTGTGGTGGGTATCTTGTTGTATTTGTTGATGGAGAGAACTCGATTAGGTGCCATGATTCGTGCAGGTGTGGACGACATGCCTATGGCAAGCGCAGTTGGCATTCCAGCATCTCTTTTATTCACCACCGTATTTTGTTTGGGTGCTGCATTGGCTGGTTTGGGGGGAGCTTTAGGTGGACCTATCTTCAATGCCTATCCGGGGCTAGATGCTGATATGCTGCCGCTCGCACTTATTGTGGTGATATTGGGTGGGGTAGGTAGCTTAGTTGGCACCTTTGTTGCGAGCTTTATTGTTGGATTTATTTACACCTTCGGGATTGCGCTAGTTCCGGATTTGGCTTACGTGATTTTGTTTTTACCGATGGTGGTGGTGATTGCATTTAAGCCACAAGGTCTGTTTGGAAGAATCCCAACATGAACCGAATTAGTATCTTTCTGGTACTGTTATTTCTCGCTTTGCTACCCTTAGTCTCTGGCGAATACTTTGTCAACTTAGGCAGTCAAATTTTGATTGCTGTGATATTTGCTTCTAGCTTGAATTTGTTAGTGGGATATGCTGGGTTGACATCTTTGGGTCACGCCTCTTATTTAGGTTTGTCAGCTTATATTTCCGCATTACTATCCATCAAAATGGGATTAGGTCACTCGGTCACTGCGCCTGCTTCCCTGCTGCTGACGACTTTGATTGGAATGGTATTTGGTTGGATAGCCTTACGCGCAACGGGCTTAGGCTTTCTGATGCTGACACTCGCTTTGTCACAAATCGTGTGGGGATTAGGTTATCGCTGGGTATCTGTCACAAATGGGGATAACGGTTTGTCTGGCCTGACCCGTCCTCATCCCTTTGGCATTGATCTGGACATCAGCAACAATTTTTATTGGTTTGCGCTTGCCATCACCAGTTTATGCATTTACATGATTCAACTGATGATTCGATCACCTTTTGGCGCCTCGATCCGTGGTACGCGTGATCAAGCACGCCGCATGAGTGCTCTGGGCTATAACGTGTGGGCAATTCGCTGGACTACCTTTGTCATCGCCAGCTTCTTGGGTGCAGTTGCTGGTCTGCTGTATGTGTATTTTCACAAATACATTCACCCTAGCGTTATGGCGATTACTGTTTCTGCAGAGGCATTGTTATGTGTGATCGCTGGAGGCGCAGGCACATTGGTTGGACCTTTGCTTGGAGCTTTGGTTGTTGTTGTTTTGAAGAACTATGCATCTGCGTATGTTGAACGTTGGAATATGTTGCTTGGAATGGTATTTTTAATTATTGTGATATTCATGCCAGCCGGATTGGTATCAGCCTCCGCAGTTTGGAAAGATCGTTTTAAAGCTGTAGATAAGCCATGACCTTTGCGCTAGAAATAAAAAACCTCTGTAAAAGTTTTGGTGGTATCAAGGTTACGCAGGATGTCTCATTTACAGTCAAGTCTGGCGAGCGTCGGTTGATCATAGGTCCTAATGGTGCAGGAAAAACTACCCTTTTTAATCAAATCTCTGGTGAGTTAAAACCTGACTCAGGCAGCATCAAAGTATTTGGTGAAGATTTAACTTTCCAGCCAGCCCATAGACGTGCCCATGCGGGTGTGAGTCGGACCTATCAAATAATCACTTTATTTTCCAAAGACACCCTGCTACATAACGTAGTGTTGTCACTATTGGGTGTTAGCAATCGCCGTTTTCAAGCATTAAGTCCTTTAACGATGAATGATGCTTTGTTCGAAAAAGCTGAATCAATTTTAGAATCAGTGGGGTTGTCTGGTTCTGGTCATTTGGCCGCTGGAGAAATATCCTACGGTGAGCAACGACGTGTGGAAATTGCAGTTGCGATGGCTCAATCTCCCCGATTACTTTTGTTAGATGAGCCCTTGGCAGGCTTATCGCAAGATGAGCGCGGTATCGTGCGTAATTTGGTGGCAGCTTTGCCCAAAACAACTACGATTGTGATGATTGAGCACGACATGGACGTCGCTTTAGCTTTTGCTGAACAAATTGCAGTTCTTCACTACGGTAGTTTGATTGTTGAAGGAGACCGCGAAACAGTTGTTAATCACCCCCGCACTAGGGAGGTGTACCTTGGGTACTGACCTATTAAGTCTTGATGCGATACATGCACACTATGGCGAGAGTCACGTGTTGCATGGAATATCCTTTGCACTAAAAAAAGGCCATGTACTTGCTTTATTGGGACGAAATGGTGCGGGGAAAACGACAACATTGCTAACCTTGTCTGGCTTGCTCGCCTGTACTGGTGGGAAAATCTATTTGAATGGACATTTAATTGGTGGTATGGCAGCCGAGGTTATCGCTAAACGCGGTGTTCGTTTGGTTCCACAAGGGCGCCGTGTTTTTGCGAGCCTAAGTGTTGAAGAAAACTTAATGGTTGCTGAACAAAAGCGTGACACCGCGCATCCTTGGAATCTGGAGCGCGTTTATGACTTGTTTCCTCAACTGGAACCTCGTCACAAGCAACGCGCTGGTACCTTGTCTGGTGGTGAGCAGCAGATGCTTGTTATAGGTCGTGCACTTATGGGGAATCCAGATGTACTGCTACTAGATGAGCCTTCGGAAGGATTAGCGCCTTTAATCGTTGCAGAAGTCTCGCGCGGAATTGCAAAGCTCAAGTCCGAAGGGTTATCGATTATTTTGGTTGAGCAAAATTTTGATTTGGCGATGCGCCTTGCAGATGATGTAGTAGTGCTCAATACGGGGCAAGTAGCTTTCAGTGGCACCCACGAAGCAGTGCAAACGAATCCTGATCTGGCAACCCGTCATTTGGGTGTTTTCTAATTTTTTAATAACTATGAAGGAAGTTTTATGATTTTTACCTGCGCTCCTACCTGTAAGCACCCTTACCACCAACATGGAAAAATGGCCAAGGGTGCCGCTGGCATGTTCACATCTTTGGCAACCAAAAAATTAGCCAAGCGTAAAGATGGTCATTTGAATATTGATGTCCATTGCCATTACTTCAACCCAACGGTTGGTCAAAAAGCATCAGTTCTCAATCCGATTCAGCAAGAGGTTGGTCATATTTTTGCCAACCAATTGACGCGCGACACCAATGCCAAACAAATGCGTGACAGAGCGCCTATGTTGTCAGACGTCGCAGTTCGACTGAAAGATATGGATCGCATGGGGGTGGATATCCAAGCTGTGTCACCCGCGCCATTTCAGTATTACTACTTTGCCGAACCCGCCTTTGGCGCTGAATTAGCGCGCGATGTGAACGAAGGTATGGCCAAACTAGTTGCTCAACACCCTGACCGTTTGATTGGCTTAGGCACCGTACCTCTGCAAGATTCAAGCTTGGCTGTCAAAGAACTTAAGCACGCAGTTAAAAACCTGGGTTTAAAAGGTATTGAGATCAATACGCACGTTAATGGTAAAAACTTGACCGATCCATCCCTTAAATTAGAAAAATTCTTTGCTGCTGTCAGTGAATTGGGTGTTCCTTTGTTCATTCACCCAAATGGATTCACCGAAGCCAGTCGTCTAGAAAACCATTATTTTAATAACGTGATCGGTAATCCTTTGGATACCACCATTGCTGTCAGCCATTTGATTTTTGATGGCGTGATGGAGCGCAACCCTAAGCTGAAGGTGTTGTTGGCACATGCAGGTGGTTATCTCACGCATTATTGGGCGCGCATGGACCATGTGTATGGCGCACGTCCAGATGGTCGTACTGTCATCAAGCGCAAGCCTTCTACGTATCTCGAGCGTTTTTATTTCGATACCATCACATTCGATCCAGGCATGCTTCGTAACATGATTGAGCGGTTTGGTGCTGACCATGTAATGTTGGGAACTGACTATCCCTATGACATGGCAGAGGTTGACCCATTAGGTCTTGTGTCTGCTGTCAAACGTTTGAACAAAGGCAACAGAGACTTGATCACTGGTGGAAATGCCAAAAAACTGTTCAAGATCAAATCATAAAAGTAAGAGCCGCATATGAAAGTAGCCATATTGGGTCTTGGCCGAATGGGAAGCGCAATTGCTGAGCGGTTGTTAGACCAAGGCTATTCGCTGGTCGTTTGGAACAGATCTGCAAATAAAGCCCAAGCGCTTCTTGATCGTGGCGCCGTCTGGGCTACAACTCCACAAGAAGCAGTGGCTCAAGCAGAATTAACTTTGTCCATGTTGACAGATGCCGCTGCTATCGAAAATACCTATGCTGGAGTAAACGGCGCGCTGTCAGGTGATGTGAGGGGTAAGTTGTTTGTGGACATGAGCACTGTGCGTCCAGAAACTTCTATCCACCTCAACGGCAAAGTGGTAGCTGCTGGAGCTGCACTTTTAGAGTGCCCAGTGGGCGGTACGGTCGGTCCCGCAAAGCTAGGGCAGTTGTTTGGCTTTGTGGGAGGTGAGGTTTCTGATTTTCTTCGGGCCAAGCCTTTGTTAGAACAACTCTGTCGCCGTTTAGAACATGTGGGTGCTATTGGTGCCGGAGCAAGCATGAAATTAGCCGTAAATCTGCCTTTGTTGGTGTATTGGCAGGCATTAGGAGAGGCCATTTTGCTGGCAAAACCAGCAGGACTCTCCGCTGAAAGATTGATGGATATTTTGGCTGACACCCCAGGAGCGCCTGGTGTGATTAAGTTTCGCGGCTCAGCTGTAGTTGCGTCCTTAAATGGTATTGACCAAGGTCCTGCGCATTTCAATATTGACTCTATACGCAAAGACCTTCGCGCAATGATGGCTGAAGCGAAAGCCATGGGTTATGAGCTTCCCACGGTAAGTGCCACCATGGGTGTATTTGATCAAGCTGCCGCCTCAGGCCTTGGTGATGGCGATGGAACGCAGCTCGCGGCATGGTGGATTGCCAATTCAGGAAAGAAGTGACAGTATTTCAATTAAATGGTGCAGCAACATCGACTTTAGGCGATGCTAAGTTACCCTTGGTCCACGTTTTAAGAAACACATGCGACGCCAAAGATGTGCGCTTTGGTTGTGGAACAGGGAACTGTGGTGCATGCACAGTCATAGTGGACGGCCTTGCACAGCAATCATGTAGCTTATCTACTGAGTCAGTAGAAGGTTGTGAGGTGCTAACGCCTGCTGCTCTGCAGAGCGATCCCATAGGTTCAATTGTTTTACAAGCTTTTATAGATAAACAAGCTGCGCAATGCGGTTACTGCATTAATGGCGTGTTGATGTCTATAACTGCTTTGTTTAAACGTGACCTGAAACCTTCAAGAGGGCAAATCATTGAAATATTGAATCGGCATCTATGCCGTTGTGGTGCGCATGCGCGTATTTTGAGCGCTATTGAACTTGCAATGCATCGATTACAAGCTAAAGACTGAACATGACTATAGGTATACCAGTCAGCATACAAACTGCACCTTTATTAAAACAATGGGTGCAATTATTAGAGGATGGGCGTTTTCAAATTTACAGCGGTAAAGTTGAACTTGGGCAAGGAATTTCTGCAGCGTTAGTAAAAGTGGTTTGTGAAGAACTCTGCATACACCCAAGGCAGGTTGATTTAGTGGCAGGGCATACCGCTTACAGCCCAGATGAAGGCTATACCGCAGGGAGTTTATCGATTGAAGTAGGTGCGAATGCACTTAGGCACGCTTGTGTCTACATGCGACAGTTATTTGCGTTACATGCGGCTGAACTTCTCGCTGTTAGCTTGGAAGACTTGTCGCTAGCCCAAGGTATGTTTAATTCCGTGAATTCAAAAGAAAAAATTGGATTTCATGCCCTAGCGAAAAACATCAACTATGCGCTTGTTCGCGTTGACGCACCATTAGACAAAAGTCGGGATGTCAAAAAACTCGTGCGCCTACCTGATAAAGAATTCACACGTTTTGATCTCAGAGATAAATTCACTGGACCAGGTTTTATTCACGATATGGTTCGTGGAAATATGCTGCACGCCCGCATTTTGCGTGGTCCTCATACCGAATCCCGAGCACGTCATGTCGATGTTGCTCATTTGCGGACATTAGAGGGAGTTACCGAATTAGTCATTCAAGGTGATTTCATCGCTATATTAGGACCCGATGAAGCAAAGCTTTTGCGCGCCTATGAAAAAGCCTATGCGACGATTGAATGGCAATTACCCAACTTGCCTGCTTTTCAAGAGATTGAGACTCTACTTACCAGTTTGCCTTCTGTCGATGAGAAGGTAGTTAGCCAAGGCAAGGCATTGCCTTTCTCGCAACGTATCACACGAAGGTATTCCAAACCCTATATTGCACATGCATCTATCGGTTTGGCATGTGCCTTAGCGGAACCAATGTGTCACTCTTCTAACAAAGTAGGACTGACGGTCTACACCCATTCGCAAGGCGTTTTCAAACTTAAGCAGGAGATTGCCAATACCCTAGGCTTATCACTAGATACCTTAGACGTTGTGCATCGTCCAGGTGCTGGCTGCTATGGACACAATGGCGCAGACGATGTGGCTT
>CAYFLF010000053.1:0-10157 GCA_964343725.1 uncultured Bordetella sp. | reverse complement strand
ATGAAATTGCAAGACTGGGACTTGGCTATTGCCCCGAAGAACGTGGCATTTTTTCGAGCCTGAGCTGCGAAGAAAATCTTTTGCTTCCGCCAAGCGTGGGCGAAGGTGGCATGTCAATCCAAGAGATTTATGACATGTTTCCCAACCTCAAAGAACGCCGCAATAGCCCTGGCACACGACTGTCTGGCGGTGAACAACAAATGTTGGCCATGGCGCGTATTTTGCGCACGGGCGCCAAGATATTGCTATTGGATGAAATCACCGAAGGATTAGCACCTGTCATTGTGCAAACCTTGGGGCGCGTCATTCGGCAATTAAAAGCCAAAGGTTTGACCATCATCTTGGTAGAACAAAATTTCCGCTTTGCTGCACTGCTTGCAGACAGGCACTATGTGATTGAGCACGGCAAGATTGAAGCCGTGGTGAAAAAAGAAGAATTGGCAGAAAAAGCCGACATGTTGAATGAGTTTTTGGGCGTTTAATCTTTAAATTCCCTTTGTTTTTGTAAACCCCTCTTGGAGCATCCTATGAAAAGAAAATTAATTGCTATTGCAGTAGCGACCGCTTTGACCACAGCCACCTCGCTTATCAGCGCACAACAAGGCAAGCTAAGCGATGACGTCGTCAAGATCGGTGTTCTCACCGATATGTCTGGCGTGTACGCAGACTACGGCGGCCCTGGCGCATTGACAGCAGCCAAGATGGCAGTGGAAGATTTCGGCGGCAAAATGTTTGGTAAAAACATTGAAGTTGTCAACGCTGACCACCAAAACAAGCCTGACATTGCCAAAAGCGTGACCCAACAATGGTTTGACCGTGACAAAGTGGATATGACGGTTGAAAACCTGAACTCTGCGGTTGCCTTGACAGTGCAAGCTTTGGGTAAAGAGAAAAACAAAATCACCATCGTGACGGGCGCTGCCACATCACGCTTGACCAACGAAGACTGCGCACCAGACACTGGTATCCACTACCTCATGGACACCATCGCATTGAGCAATGTGGTCGGTAAAGCCATTGTGAAAGACGGCGGCAACAGCTGGTTCTTCTTAACTGCTGACTACGCGTTCGGCCACTCTTTAGAGAAAGACACGGGCGAAGTTGTCAAAGCATCTGGCGGTAGGGTTTTAGGCGCTGTGCGTCATCCTTTGTCCACAGGTGACTTCTCTTCCTATCTTTTGCAAGCCCAGTCTTCCGGCGCAAAAGTTGTCGGTCTAGCCAACGCTGGTGGTGATACCGTCAACAGCATCAAAGCTGCATCAGAGTTTGGTCTTACCAAGAAACAAAACTTGGCAGCCCTGCTGATGTTGATTTCTGACGTACATGCGGTTGGACTCAATACTGCCCAAGGCTTGTATCTGACTGAAGGCTGGTACTGGAACATGAACGATGAGAGCCGTAAGTGGGCTAGCCGCTTCGAGGCCATCATGAAGAGAAAGCCAAACTCCAACCATGCATCTGTCTATTCATCGACCATGCATTACTTGAACGCTGTGAAAGCAGCAGGAACAGATGACACTGCCACAGTGATGAAGAAAATGCGCGAAACGCCCATCAACGATATGTTCGCTAAAGGCGGTAAGTTGCGTGAAGACGGCCGTATGGTGCATGACATGTATTTGTTCCAAGTGAAATCACCATCTGAGTCCAAAGGCGCTTGGGATTACTACAACATGAAAGGCACTGTCAAAGGCGATGACGCTTTCCAATCTTTGGCACAAAGCCGTTGCCCTGCTTTGAAGAAGTAATTTTCTCAAGCGATTGAACTCTAGGCATCCATGACAGATTTCTTTGGTATTCCGATCCAAGCCTTGATGGGGCAACTCATGCTCGGCTTGGTAAACGGGTCTTTCTACGCCCTGCTCTCCTTGGGTCTTGCCGTGATATTTGGCATGCTCAATATTGTGAATTTCGCGCATGGCGCGCTTTACATGGTGGGGGCTTTTTTTGCATGGATGCTGTTGAACTATGCCGGTGTGAATTACTGGTTCGCTTTGTTCCTTGCCCCAATTGGGGTGGGGATCATTGGCGTTTTGATCGAAAAAATATTACTTGGCTGGATTCGCCAACTTGATCATTTATATGGTTTGTTGTTGACATTTGGTCTTGCCTTGATTTTTGAAGGTGTTTTCAGAGAGTTCTATGGATCTTCTGGAATGCCTTACGAACTGCCTGCGGTATTTCGCGGTGTGTTCGATCTCGAATTCATGATGCTTCCCAAGTACCGTGCTTGGGTAGTTCTTGTCTCCGTCGTGTTGTGCTTGGCCACTTGGTATGTGATTGAGAAAACGCGCTTGGGTGCCTATTTACGCGCTGGCACAGAGAACCCAGATTTGGTCAAAGCATTTGGTATCAATGTGCCCTTGATGGTCACCCTGACATATGCCTTTGGTGTGGGATTGGCCGGCTTGGCTGGTGTGATGGCCGCGCCTATTTATCAAGTCAGTCCTTTGATGGGATCAAACATCATCATCGTGGTGTTTGCAGTAGTGGTGATTGGCGGTATGGGCTCAATTTTGGGATCCATCGTCACGGGTTTGAGCTTAGGGCTCATTGAAGGCCTCACCAAAGTGTTTTATGCCGAACTCTCCACCACCGTGGTGTTCATCATCATGGCTGTGGTTTTGCTGGTGCGTCCTGCAGGCTTGTTTGGGCGGGAGAAATAAGCATGTCAAAAACCATTTTGTATGTGCTTTTGTTCGTGGGACTCCTGCTAGCCCCTTTGGTGGGTTATCCGATTTTCCTGATGAGTTGCTTGTGCTTTGCTTTATTTGCAAGCGCCTTCAATCTGTTGATTGGCTTTACCGGCTTACTTTCTTTCGGCCATGCGATGTTCTTTGGTTTTGCTGCGTATGTGTCGGGCCACGCAGCCAAAGTTTGGGGGTTCACGCCTGAAATCTGTTTACTTTTGGGAACCCTTAGTGCAACAGCTATTGGTTTTGTCACCGGTTGGTTGGCGGTGCGACGCGAAGGTATTTATTTCGCGATGGTGACTTTGGCCTTAGCGCAGATGATTTACTTTATTTGTGTGCAAGCACCGTTTACCTATGCCGAAGACGGTATCCAAAGCATTCCACGTGGAAAGTTATTTGGCCTAATTGACTTGAGCGACGACAAAATCATGTATTACTTTGTCTTGGCTGTCTTCGTATTTGGATTTGCCTTGATTTATCGCGTGATCCATTCGCCTTTTGGACAAGTGTTGAAGTCCATCCGTGAAAACGAATCTCGCGCCCTGTCATTGGGATATGACGTGTCTAAATTCAAACTCATGGCGTTTGTTTTATCAGGGGCTTTGGCTGGTATGGCTGGCGCCACAAAATCACTCGCGCTTGGCCTTGCCACATTGACGGACGTTGGCTGGCAAATGTCCGGTGAGGTTGTGCTCATGACTTTGCTCGGTGGCATGGGCACCATCTTGGGGCCTTCGATTGGTGCTACTGTCATTGTCACCATGCAAAACTATTTGGCTGATTTAGGCTCTTGGGTCACCATCATCATGGGGGTGACTTTTGTGATTTGCGTATTGGTATTTAGACGAGGCATTGTGGGCGAGGTAGCGCACCGTTTCGAATCTAAATAGTAATTTGCACCTTGTCTTAGGCAAAATCTACCTATGTCTGAGCGTGTCATTCCATTAGTTGACCAGCGGCTTAGCGCCTTGCGAGCTGTCGTACCTGCCCAAGACTGGGCTGGAGGCTTATTGACAGATCAACTTCAAAGGCCCATGCACGATTTACGCATCAGCGTGACCGACCGTTGCAATTTTCGATGCAACTATTGCATGCCTAAAGAGGTGTTTAACAAAGACTACACCTACTTGCCACATGGCGACTTGCTGAACTTTGAGGAAATCACGCGTCTCGCAAAAGTTTTTGTGAGCTTGGGTGTACGCAAAATTCGTCTTACCGGTGGTGAGCCACTGCTCAGAAAAAACCTAGAAATCTTAGTCAATCAATTAGCGCAAATCCAAGCCCCAGATGGATCCAAAATTGATTTGACTTTGACCACCAATGGCTCTTTGCTCACCAAAAAAGCCCAACAACTCAAAGACGCAGGCTTAGACCGCATCACGGTGAGCCTAGATGGTTTGGATGATGCGGTGTTTCGTGCCATGAATGATGTGGACTTTCCTGTACGCGATGTGCTCGACGGAATTGAGGCTGCACAAAAAGCTGGCTTAGGTGTCAAGGTCAATATGGTGGTCAAACGCCAGACCAATACCGACCAAATCATCCCCATGGCGAAGCATTTCCGAGGCAGCGGCATTGCGCTGCGTTTTATTGAATACATGGACGTGGGTGTCACCAACGGATGGCGCATGGACGAAGTACTGCCATCCGCAGAGGTGCTTGATTTGATTCAACAGACTTTTCCTCTGGTCTTGTTACCCGCAAGCACTGCAGGTGAAACTGCGCAGCGTTGGGGTTACGCAGATGCTTCAGGCAAATTTGACCCAAGCTTGGGAGAGATAGGCGTGATCAGTAGTGTGACCCAAGCGTTTTGTGGAACTTGCAATCGTGCACGCTTGTCGACCGAAGGCAAGTTGTACCTGTGTTTATTTGCCAGCCGTGGCTACGATTTGCGTGAACTCATGCGTGATAGAAGCGCATCTGACGCGCAATTAGCGGCATCGATTGCCAATATTTGGAATCAGCGCGATGACCGTTATTCTGAGTTGCGTGCGAGCTTGAACCCAGATTCAAGCGCCAAACCTCAACGTGTTGAGATGAGTTACATCGGCGGTTGAACCCATGAGCTCCCCCATAAGCGCTAACGACATAACTGGCATTATTTTGGCTGGTGGGCGCGCCCATCGCATGGGCGGCGTCGATAAGGGTTTACAAAATTTCAACGGCATGGCCCTCGCCTTGCACACCCTCATGCGTTTAAGCCCCCAAGTCGCTGAGGTAATGATCAACGCCAACCGTAACCTCGCCGCGTATGAGTCGTTTGGAGTTGCCGTATGGCCTGATGCAAATGCTGATTTTGCAGGTCCACTATCGGGTTTTTTAGTGGGCTTGGAGCGTTGTGAAACACCCTATTTGCTCACCGTTCCATGTGACACACCACGTTTTCCGCTTGATCTGGCTAGCCGCCTTGCCCAAGCCCTGGAAGCCAACCATGCAGAAATTGCGATGGCAGCTGGTTTTGAAACCGATGCGCAGGGTCATCAAACTATTCGGACTCAACCTGTTTTTTGTCTTATTCGGCGTGAATTGCTAGAGAGTTTGGTGCGCTTTACACATGGTGGTGGTCGCAAGATCGATGCATGGACTGCGCAGCACAAAACCACGATTGTGAATTTTGATCAAGATACGGACGACGTTTTTGCTTTCGCAAACGTCAACACCACTCAAGAATTGGTCAACTTAGAAGCCTTGTCCTCTGCATGAAAAGTTTGGATGACATCGCGCAAGCGCTAGAAGGCTTTGATCCCCAAGCTTTGAGCGTAGACAAAGCGCAAACGTTTATTCAACACTTGATACAAACGCGTCCGACCATTGAGACCCAAGAGCTTGCTCTCATGCAGACATTGGGTCGCATCGTCTCGCAAGACATCATCTCCCCCATCAATGTTCCTGCGCACGACAACTCTGCGATGGATGGCTTTGCATTTGATGGAAAACAATTAGAAAACCCTAATTTGCAATTGCGCGTAGTGGGAACCGCTTTCGCAGGTAAAGCTTGGCAAGGTAGCGTGGGACAAGGTGAATGCGTGAAGATCATGACGGGTGCAGTGATGCCTGCAGGTCTAGACACTGTGATTGCGCAAGAACTTGCAACCGTCAATACTTCTGGGGCAGAAACTACCGTTGAAATACCAGCGGGCATCTTGCAAGCAGGCGATAACCGACGCAAGGCCGGAGAAGATTTAAAGCTGGGGCTACCCGCCCTACAAAAGGGGAGCAAACTTACCCCTGCTGCATTAGGTCTGGTTGCTAGTCTTGGAATAGACAAGATCCAGGTGTATCGACAGCTTCGCGTTGCATACTTTTCTACGGGCGATGAGGTCTTGAGCTTGGGTGACGCCATCCGTGAAGGCGCTGTGTTTGACAGTAACCGCTACACCGTGTTTGGACTTTTGAGCCGCATGGGTTGCCAAGTGATAGATATGGGTGTTGTGCGCGATGACCCAGTTTTATTGGAACAAGCGTTCCAACACGCGTCCAGCAACGCTGATGTCGTTATCACCAGTGGGGGTGTGAGTGTTGGGGAAGCAGATTTCACCAAGTCCATGATGAAAAAACTTGGCGATGTGGCGTTTTGGAAAATTGCAATGCGACCAGGTAGACCCATGGCGGTAGGCCGACTAGGCGACTGCATATTGTTTGGCTTGCCTGGCAATCCAGTGGCGGTGATGGTGACCTTCTTGGCGTTTGTCAAGCCTGCCCTGCTGCAAATGATGGGTTGCACCCCCACTGCAACACCCTATTTGCGTGCCAAAAGTGCAGTGACATTACGAAAAAAACCAGGCCGAACCGAATACCAACGCGGTTTTGTACGCACGCTAGCCGATGGCACTTTGCAAGTAGAAGCAGCGGGTAACCAAGGCTCTGGCGTTTTGCGCTCCATGGTCGAAGCCAATGGATTGATCGTTTTACATCATCATCAAAGCAACGTAGCAGAAGGCGACGAGGTGGATGTGATGATGTTTGAAGGCGCTATTTAAATACTAACTATAAAAAGCTTAAATACAGAGCTTAAATACAAAGAGCGGAAAACTTGACGCTTCGGTCAAGCCCCCACTTCAATATCTTCATGACGTGTGGTGATCGCCCCGGGTATCGTTTTACGTGCAAAAAATGTGTACATCGTAGGCACGACAAAGATGGTGAGCAAGGTTCCTAAACTCATTCCTCCCACAATCACCCAGCCGATTTGCTTGCGGCTCTCAGCCCCTGCGCCTGATGCAAGTGCTAATGGAATCGCACCCAGCACCATCGCGCCTGTGGTCATCAAAATAGGGCGCAGACGCAAAGTTGCAGAGTGTTTGACGGCCTCCAACACTTCCATGCCTTCGGCACGCAATTGATTGGCAAATTCCACAATCAAAATTCCATGCTTGGTGATCAGACCCACCAGCGTGATCAAACCAATTTGGCTATAAACGTTGAGCGTGCCACCACTCCACTGCAAGGCAAGTAAGGCACCCACCATCGATAAAGGTACGGAAAGCAAAATCACCAATGGATCCACAAAGCTTTCAAACTGCGCAGATAAGACCAAGAAGATGAATAACAAAGCCAATATAAAGACGATGACCAAAGACCCAGACGATTTGACAAATTCGCGCGACGTACCGTTGAGGTCAGTTGCATAGCCAGGCTTTAATACTTTGCTGGCTGTTTCATTCATAAAAACAATCGCTTCGCCCAAAGAGTAGTTGGGTGCAATATTGGCAGTAATAGAAGCACTGCGTCTTTGCCCGAAGTGGTTCAATTCACGCGGCACTACAACCTCTCTGATCCGCACCAACGCAGACAAAGGGATCATGGCGTCGTTGCGACCACGCACAAAAATGTGTTCGATGTCGTCTGGTGTATCACGTTGTGATGGCGAGGTTTGCACCATCACGTCGTATTGATCGCCTTCTCGCTTGTAACGGGTCACTTGTCGACCACCCATCATCGTTTCGACAGCGCGCGCAATGTTTTCAACTGGGACACCCATGTCGGCAGCACGCTCGCGATCGACATCCATGCTGATTTCAGGCTTGTTCAAACGTAAATCTGTATCCACGCTCACAATGCCTGGGTTCTTGGCAATTTCTTCTTGGAAAGAACGCACCACTTGCGCAAGGTTTTGATAACTGTCGGTGGTGACGATGACAAAATTTAAAGGGCGGTCACGAAACGGTTGGCCCAGCGATGGTGGCGTGATGGGAAATGCGGTCACGCCAGGCAAGCTAGCGATACTTGGTGTCATTTCGCGCGCGATTTCTAGGGTGCTTTTATTGCGCACCTCCCATGGCATTGCACGGTAGAACACGTTACCTTGCGCCACAGTGGGGTTACCCACCACAGTGAAAATTCGATCGAACTCAGGATATTTGTTACCCATGCGCTCAAGGGTTTGGGCATAGCGGGTGGTGTAGTCCATGGTGGCACCATCAGGACCGTTGATCACCGTCAAAATCACACCACGGTCTTCGAGTGGTGCTAATTCGCTCTTCATGGTCTTGATCAAGGTGAAGGAACCTAACCCCGCCGCCACCATCACCGCAACCACCAACCAACGACGCGTCATGTAACGCCCCATCAATCGACCGGAGGACAAGGTCCAACCCAAAGCTTGTCCGTATTTCTCGGAGAGTTTTTGGAGATAGCGCTCCATGGTTTTGTCAAACCAAGTGGGATTGTCAATATGTTTCAACATGATGGAGCACATCATGGGCGACAGTGTCAAAGCCACAAATCCAGAAACAATCACAGAGCCCGCCAATGCCAATGCAAATTCGGTGAACAGCTTGCCCGTGCGACCAGGCGTAAAGGCTAAAGGCGCATAGACCGCGGCTAAGGTGAGCGTCATCGCGACCACCGCAAAACCCACCTCACGTGCACCGCGAATGGCGGCGTGAAATGGCGCCATTCCCTCCTCAATGTGTCTGAAGATGTTCTCTAGCACCACAATCGCATCGTCCACCACCAGTCCAATAGCTAGCACCAAAGCCAACATCGTCAAGGTATTGACGGTGAATCCACACAAGGCCATGAGTGAAAACGTACCAATCAAGCAGACTGGAATAGTGACCAAAGGAATGATGGACGCACGAAAGGTTCTTAAGAAAACAAAAATCACCAATGACACCAACACCATCGCTTCCAAAATAGTTTTGTAAACCGCTTTAATGGATCGGTCGATAAACACCGAGTTGTCGTTGGCAACTTCAATCTCAATTCCGGGCGGCAGGTTTTCTTTGATCTTGGGAATCATTTGGCGCACAGCCGCACTGAGGTCAAGTGGGTTGGCGGTGGCATTACGAATCACACCCAAAGTAATGGCTTCACGCCCATTTAAACGCGTCGATGTGCGCTCGGACAAAGGCCCCTGCTCCACACGCGCCACATCGCCAATTCGTATTGGCATGCCATTGACGGCTTTGATCACCACTTGCCTGAACTCTGCAGGTTTTTGCAAGTCAGTTGCTGCGGTCACATTGAACTCACGGAACTTACTCTCGATGCGACCTGCTGGAACTTCTACATTGGAGCGACGCAATGCGTCCTCTACATCTTGCGTCGTCAATTTGTAAGAGGCCAAACGGTCAGGGTCTAGCCAAATACGCATGGCGAATTTACGTTCACCGTAGACGCGAACATCCGATGCGCCAGGTGCTGTTTGCATCATGGGTTTGGCAATACGGTTGGCGTAATCACTCAACTGCATCACGTCCATGTTGTCTGCACTGAAGGAGAGCCAAATCACGGGGAAGGCATCAGCCTCCACCTTGGCGATCACAGGCTCGTCAATGCCTTGCGGCAAACGTTGGCGTACTCGGCTGACCTTGTCACGCACATCAGCGGCGGAGGAATCTGCATCGCGTGACAAAACAAAGTTGACCGTGATTTGACTTTGCTCTTGGCGACTGATCGATGTGATGACATCGACCCCCTCAATGCCAGACAAAGAGTCTTCCAGTACCTTGGTCACTTGCGATTCCACCACCGCGCTTGATGCGCCTGTGTATTTGGTCTCTACGGTGACGACTGGGTTGTCAATCTTGGGGTACTCACGCACATTCAAGCGCGTGTAAGAGACAAAGCCCACCAAAATAATGAGCAGCGACAAGACTGTCGCAAAGACGGGGCGGCGAACGGAGGTTTCAGAGAGTTGCATAAATCCTCACGTGTAACAAATTAGCGAAATTAGCGGCTTGCAGCCGATGCACTTGAATCAGCCGAGGCCGGGGCACTGCCTGAGGCTGCCGTGGTGGCACCTGATGCAGCCGATGCGGCACCACCAGGGGGTCTACCCATTTCAACTACGCGCAAAGGCGTGCCGTCTTTTTGCAAACGTTGCTGTCCTGCCATGACCACTGGCTCACCTTCGGACAAGCCTTCTGTGATTTCAACTTGCCCGCCACGACGAATGCCGAGTTTGACTTCAACGCGCTTGGAAACATATTGCGTCCCCGGAGGAATTTCGGGCGCGCT
>CAYFLF010000052.1:0-10212 GCA_964343725.1 uncultured Bordetella sp. | reverse complement strand
ACAGTGATTACGATTCTGTTTGGTTGAGTGGTTACAGCCTCTGGTCCTTCTACGCCAGTCATACATTAAATAATGAATTAACTGCTCGTTTGCGTTTAGAGAACGCGTTTGACCGTTCCTATCAATTAGCAAACGGATACAACACGCCTGGAAGAGGTGTTTATGCAACTTTGCAATATCAACCAAAATAATTTTGGTATGGAATCTAAGCAACCCTCTTCTTTTTGGCATGAAAGTCGCAATGAGCATCAGCATGTCTAATTTTGATGAATTGAACAGACTTGCTTGCGCTAAAGGACTTGACACCTACAAAGATCCAATTTCTGGTTATCAAGTCCTGACGAGCGACGCATTGCTTAAAAAGGGCAAGTGTTGCGGTAATTCCTGTCGTCATTGTCCTTTTGGACATGTGAATGTTGAAAACCCTGGCGGTGTTCATCAACCTATTGTGCATCCAGTTCTAATCAATTGGGTGCCAAAGGATGGTGAACTGAATGTGCTTTTTTGGTCTGGGGGCAAAGACAGCTTTTTAACCTTGATGCAATTGCTCGAAGAAGGTAAAAACGTTGTTCTCTTGACGAGTTTTGGAGCATTGACCAACAGAGTTTCTATTCAGGACATTGATATAAAAGATATTGCAAAGCAGGCGGATTATTTCAAAGTGCCTCTATGCTTGGTTCCCCTGTATCCCAATACTGACTACAAACTGCGTATTGAAGAGGCATTAGAAGTAATAAGGCAAAAAACAGGCCTTCCAATCAAACGCTTGGTATTTGGTGATTTACATCTGCAGGACATACGCAAATGGCGAATCAACACATGGGCTGACTATGAAGTGTCTACACCCCTGTTCAACATCCCCTATGAAGAACTTTTGAATCGCTTATGGAAATTTACTACTGAAAAAAATTTGGACATAAGCCTATCTACAGAAGTTAAGTTATCAGATTCGACCTTGCCAGTTGGCACCCTTTTTGACCCTGAACTCGTCAACAAACTAGAGCTCATGGGCATTGATCGAATGTTAGAAAATGGCGAAGGACATACTTTGGTAATGCCTAAGCAAATACATACGTGATGCACCCTTTTCAATTTGGCCCCCAACGCATTGTTTGTCTCACAGAGGAGACAACTGAATGGTTGTATCTTTTAGGGCAGGAAGCAAAGATTGTGGGCATTTCTGGTTACACAGTCCGACCACGCAGAGCGCGCGAGGAGAAGCCAAAAGTCAGTGCATTTCTTAGTGCCAAGATTGACAAAATATTGGCGCTAAAACCTGATTGTGTTTTTGGCTTTTCTGATCTGCAAGCCGATATTGCAAACTTGTTGATTCGAGCAGGCATTCAAGTCACCGTATTTAATCAACGCAGTGTGAATGAAATTTTTTCTATGCTGTACCAAGTTGCAGCCATGGTAGGGGAGGCCAATCAAGCTGAAATACGGTTGAATCAAATGAGAGAAGCGCTTAACGCCATTCAAAATGCCACTGTAAATTTCAAGCGCCGGCCCAAAATTTATTTTGAAGAATGGGACGAACCTCGTATCAGTTGTATTCGTTGGGTGTCAGAACTCATATCTTTGGCTGGAGGTGATGATTGCTTTCCTGAATTAGCCAAAATGCCGATGGGGAAAGATCGCATCATTGCCGATGATCAGATGATTGTGGAGCGGGCGCCTGACATCATCATTGGATCCTGGTGTGGCAAAAAGTTTCGTGCTGAAAAGATTTGCCAAAGACCAGGTTGGCAAGATGTTCCTGCAGTTAAAAATAATCAGTTATTTGAAATTAAATCCGCTGATATTTTGCAACCAGGTCCAGCAGCACTTACAGACGGCGTAGCACAGTTACACCAAATCGTTTTACAGTGGCAATCCAAGCATGCTTAAGCAATTGAAAATCTGGCTTTTATTGCTGATGATCACCACGATTGCCTCCGCAAATGCAATCGTTGTAACGGATGATCGGCAGCAAGATATTGTGATATCAAAACCCCCACAACGCATTGTCAGTTTATTACCTTCTCTAACGGAAACGGTTTGTGCGCTAGGACAATGCAAAAAATTAGTAGGTGTAGATAGATATTCAAGTTGGCCAGAGAGTATCCACAATCTACCGCGGATGGGTGGTGGTATAGACCCAAGTATTGAAAGCGTGGTGGCGGTTAAACCAGATTTGGTTTTGATGGGTACCTCAGCACGTGGTGCTGAAAGGCTCAAGGCCTTGGGTTTAACAGTACTTGCGTTGGAGCCTCGTTCGCATGCCGATGTGCATCGTGCCATACAAATTATTGGCAAAGCTTTAGATGTGCCAATACGAGAGACGGATCTAGTTTGGACAAATATTCAAAATGCACTTGATACCACTGCCCAATCCATTCCACTTGAAGCCAAGGGTAAGCGGGTGTATTTCGAGGTTAGCAGTGTGCCTTATGGTGCCAGTGAATCGTCTTTTATTGGTGAAACCCTACAACGCTTAGGTGTGCAAAATATATTGCCAGGATCTTTGGGACCATTTCCAAAAATTAATCCAGAATTTGTGGTGCGCGCCCAACCAGACATCATCATGGTGGGTGATAGTAATTTTGCAGACATGGTGTCGCGTCCAGGTTGGAGAAATATGCCAGCGTTGCGAATGGAGCGGGTCTGCCAATTCAAAAAAGAAGATGCCAATATTCTGGTGAGACCAGGCCCAAGGTTAGCGGAGGCGGCTCAATTAATGGCGCAGTGTCTGATCGATAAATCTGCTTCTATTCAAAAAGTAAAGTCACCGCCATGATCAATCAACTTAATCGGCGGTCCCCAACCTTTCTGGCTATAAACCTGTTGCTGCTCAGCATATTGGGTATTGCTATTGGTGCTTCTATAGGCAGTACAGGTTTCGAGAGTGTGCTGGTGGCACTTCAGGATGAGATTGCGTGGCAAATAGTTTGGGACATTCGACTGCCTAGAAGCGTGGGTGCATGTGTTGCGGGGGCGTTACTTGGATTGGCTGGTGCTGTGGCGCAGGGTTTATTCCGTAATCCTTTGGCTGATCCTTATTTACTAGGCAGCGCTTCGGGTGCATCTTTGGGCGTTGCGATAGCTTTGGCCATGTTTGGCGGTAGTCCTTTTGCGACCGAGTTTTTCACTCGCCTTGGGCTAACCGGTGCTGCTTTTATGGGCGCGGTGCTTGCCGTGATGCTCACTATTACTTTGGCGCAAGGTGTACAGCACACTTTACGTTTATTGCTAGCGGGTGTGATTGTTGGTGTGGTCTTGGGTGCGATGGCCTCGCTTATGACGCTCACCAGACCAGACGTGTTGCAAGGCATGCAAGGTTTTTTATTGGGATCTACTAGCTTCATAGCATGGAGTGCTTGCATCTTGATGCTTGGTGTTTTAGTGGTGTGTTTTGGATTTGCTTGGATCCTTAGTCGTGTATTGGATGCACTGAGTTTGGGTGAGTTAACAGCGAAGAGTTTGGGTGTTCCACTGGTAAGCGCCCGTATTGCGTTAGTGGGTGTATTGGCTCTAGCGACTGGTGCTGCTGTTGCACAAACTGGTTTAGTTGCATTTGTGGGTCTTGCGGCACCACACTTAGTTAGGTCGCTAATTCAGGCACGGTACAACTGGACCCTATTACTTTCGACATTGATGGGGGGGTTATTGCTGCTAGCTGCTGATTTGCTAGCACGCATGCTGCTTTGGCCCCAAGAATTACCTGTGGGTATTTTGACGGCAGTGCTTGGTGGTGGATATTTGTTGTGGTTGATGTTTAACGGTCAAAAGAAAGAGACTGTTGGATGAGCACATTGAATACTGCCATACGACTAGAGAATGTCCATGCCTCCCTTGCTGGGACTGATGTTTTACGTGGTATCAATATTTCTTTTTCATTAGGTCGTTGGACCAGTATTCTTGGCCCTAATGGCGCTGGTAAATCAACCTTGCTCAAAGCGATGGCTGGTTTAATACCAAGTACTGGCAACACTTTCGTATTAGATCAAGAACTGAAAAAGCTTGAACCTAGACAAAGGGCGCAAATGCTTTCTTGGCTTGGTCAAAACGAAACCGTTTCGGATGATTTATCTGTGTGGGATGTTGTCATGCTGGGGCGGATCCCACATCAAGATTGGTTAGCGCCTCCTAATACGGTGGACCATCAAGTGGTGACAACTGCCTTACGTGCGACACAAGTTTGGGACTTACGAGAAAGATCTGTAGGGCAGCTCTCAGGTGGAGAGCGTCAGCGTGTTCTTTTGGCTAGGGCGATGGCTGTGCGCGCGCCGATCATGTTGATGGATGAACCAATGGCTAACCTGGACCCACCGCATCAAGTTGACTGGTTGGAACAAGTAAGGTGTTTGACTGCGCAAAACACGACGGTGATCAGTGTGTTGCATGAAGTGGGTCTGGCATTGCTAGCGGATGATGTCGTGGTCATGCAGTCTGGTCTAGTGGTGTATCAAGGTGCTTGTTCAGATGCTGAAACGCACAGAGCCATTGAATCTGTATTCGATAACCGGATTTCAATTCATCGCGTGGATGGTCAATGGGCAGCTTTGCCCAAAATTTAAAAACCACAAAATTAGCGTATGAAAGCCAAATGTGTGATGGTATTGGGCACCTCTAGTGGTGTCGGTAAAAGTTGGTTGACCACGGCATTGTGTCGGTGGTATGCGAGGCAGGGTTATCAAGTCGCGCCGTTCAAAGCACAAAATATGAGCAATAACGCAAGAGTTGTTGCTTCCCATAATGGGTTGGGGGAGATAGGTTCCGCGCAGTATTTTCAAGCCCTGGCTTGCTTTGCTGAACCTGATGTTCGGATGAATCCTTTGTTGTTAAAGCCGGAAGCCGATACACATAGCCAAGTGGTATTGCTAGGTGAGGTGAATCATGCGCTGACACAAACACCTTGGCGTGAACGAAGTGAAAAAGTTTGGCCATATATTGCAAATGCTTTAGATGCTTTACGCGCGGATAACGATATTGTGGTGATTGAAGGTGCTGGATCACCAGCAGAGATCAATCTCATGGATAGTGATATCGTCAATCTGCGTGTGGCACGGCATGCCGATGCACGTTGTTTATTGGTCGCCGATATTGATAAAGGTGGCGCATTTGCGCATTTGTATGGCACTTGGGCGCTTTTATCGCCAAAAGATCAAGCGCGAATCAGTGGTTTTGTTCTGAATAAATTTCGCGGAGATGTGCATTTGCTTGCGCCTGCACCACAGATGTTGGAGGAGTTAACCCATATCCCGACGGTTGCGGTGTTGCCCATGTGGTGGAAACATGGTTTGCCAGAAGAAGATGGCGTATTCGATGACAGAAATCATGCCTCAGGCCCCATCACCAAAACAGTCGCTGTCATCGCTTACCCGCGTATAAGTAATCTAGATGAATTTCAACCACTCAAGAACGTACCTGGTCTGCGATTGATTTGGGCGCGTACGCCAAGTGATTTGGCAGGTCTTGGAAAAGAAGATTGGATTATTCTTCCGGGCTCCAAGCACACCAGTAGTGACTTAGGGTGGCTTCGTTCGCAGAAATTAGATCAATGTATTGTTGAACACGCTAATCGTGGAAATTTTGTGTTGGGTATTTGCGGCGGATTACAAATATTAGGTGAGGCATTGATAGACCAGCATGGTGTAGATGGCAATGCAGCTGGCCTAGGGTTGCTTTCGTTAGTGACAAATTTTGAATCTACCAAGACGGTCAAACGTACTTCCACTCAACTTAATCAGGTGCGCGGTGTTTTATCTGCTTTGTCTGGCCTTGCGGTATCAGGCTATGAAATACACCATGGCCAAACAACTGTGCACAAAGATATGGCGGCTAAGGGAGCAGGGGTTCATGAGGTGGCTGCCAATTTGGCTTGGCAGAACGATTCAGGTAATGTTACGGGTATTTATTTACACGGTTTGTTTGAAAACCCAGAGGTGTTAAAGGCGCTATTTGGTGCGGAAACAATCACCTTGGAGTCTGTTTTTGATGGGCTTGCAGACTTTTTGGGTCAACATATGTCTACTGAGACTTTACAAAAACTCATTGCCTAAAGTTTCATATGCCATGCGCAAGCGCTTGACGAAAGTTGATGGCAGAAACCTCTAAAGCAAAAGTCTTAGATATGCGGTTTAGGGCTCTCTAAGTGAAATTTAGTCAATGCTTGAAAAGCACTGGCCACCTCAATCAAAAACGCATCCCGACCACCGGCTGCGCCCATTTGAAAACCAATTGGTAAGTGCTGCGTATCGAATCCAACTGGCACCGATACACCACACATATCCAAAATATTCAAGATTCTCGTGAAATGCACAGGGGGCGCAAATGGATTGACCTCAGTAAGTGGTACAGCAGTTGTCAAACCAGTGGGAGTTGCGAATATATCGATATGCTCCAGCGTTTTTGCAAACTGGTTTTTCAATTGGGTTTGTTTTTCAAGGGCCGCGATGTAGTCAGTCGCTAATAGTTTGGATCCTGCTTGAAGACGCGGTCGTATTCCTGAATCCATGGGTTTTGTTAGATCATTTGCAAGGTTGCCGTAGGCGGCAGCGCCTTCCGTGACCATGATATTGATCGCAACTGGTGCTAGGTCAGCGATAGAGCAGGGAAGTTCTAGGGTGGTGATACGCGCACCCATAGATTGAAAAAATGCCAATGTCGCCTCATACGCTTTCACAATATCCGCTTGTACATCTTTTAGTTCATGCTGCTGTATGCGACCGATGCGAAGGCCACTTATTAATTTGCGTGCAGATGGTTCACTGATCTCTTGAACGCCTGCTGAGCGGTGTACATCGTCTACCAATGCGTCATACACCATAGCGGTTTCAGCCATGGTTTTTGCAAATACACCAATGCTGTCGAGCGTCTTGCTCAGCGGTGCTACGCCAGAACTGTCAACACAACCAACGGTGAATTTAAAGCCAGTGATACCGCAATAAGCGGCGGGTAATCTGACAGAGCCACCCGTATCGGTGCCAATCGATAGTGGCACCAGCCCACCAGCCACAGCAGCAGCCGAGCCACTGCTCGAGCCCCCGGGTACACGATGCACTTGATGGTCCCATGGGTTACGCGGTGTGCCCATATGTTCATTTGTGCCCCATCCACCCAAGGCAAACTGCACCATATGCGTTTTGCCAATGATGATGGCGCCTGCCGCTTTTAGCCTTTGGATTAAGTAGGCGTCCTTTTGTGCAATATTGTTGGCATACAGCGGAGAGCCAATGGTGGTGACTTTGCCTGCCATGTCGACTAGGTCCTTCACAGCAATTGGTAGACCATGCAGTGGGCCTAAAAGATAGCCAGCTTTGCGTGTTTGATCTGCTGCCTTGGCAGCCTCTAGCGCTTCCGTTTCATACACTTCTACGAAACAATGAAGCCATTTGTCTTGTTGGTGGATTCTTTCAAGAAAAGCGGTGACGATATCAACAGAGGAAAACGCACCGTTTTGCAGTCCGTGGGACAGAGCTATCGCATTGTCTAGGGGGAGTGTGTGATTTGTCATGAGATATTTCTGATGCCGAAGATAGTGTGTTTCATAAGCAAAATATACTCCGATGTTAAACTTTGTTGGCGCTAAATATTCGGCTTATTAGCGAAGGATTAGACGTTTATGGGTTCTTATACCTACCCCAAATTTACCTACAAGTCAGTGGCCGATTTGCTGACGCAACCCCCGCAACACAAACCCTTGGTGATTGTGGGAGCAGGGCCTGTAGGTTTGGCTGCCGCCATTGATGCGCGATTGAAGGGGTTGGATGTTTTGCTACTGGACGAAGACGATTCTGTGTCGTTTGGATCACGCGCAGTTTGTTATGCAAAACGCACACTTGAAATTCTGGATAGATTGGGTGTGGGCGAGTCCCTTTGCGAAAAAGGCGTGAGCTGGAATATTGGCCGCACCTATGTACAAGAAGAAGAGGTCTACCAATTCAATTTAGTGCCTGAGGCCGGACACAAGCGACCCGGCATGATCAACTTGCAGCAGTACTATTTAGAAGAGGCTTTGGTCAATCGTGCGCTCGAGTTAGGCGTAGATGTGCGATGGAATTGCAAGGCAGTTGGCGTGAAGTCAGAAGCGACCCGAGCCATAGTGGAGATTGATTCCCCAGAAGGGAAATTTTCAGTCTCTGCAGATTGGTTAATTGTTGCGGATGGTGCGCGTAGCCCAATTCGACAAATGTTGGGGCTTGATATTGAAGGCCATGTGTTCAAAGACCGGTTTTTGATTGCCGATGTGGTGATGAAAGTGGATTTCCCTGCTGAAAGACGCTTGTGGTTTAACCCACCTTTTCATCCTGGGCAAAGTGTGTTGTTACACAAACAAGCCGACAACGTGTGGCGAATTGATTTTCAGCTCGGATGGGATGCAGACCCAGAAGAGGAGCGTAAACCAGAAAAAGTTCTGCCTCGTCTCAAAACCATGTTTGGTAACGATACCGAGTTTGAATTGGAGTGGGTCAGTATTTACACCTTCCAATGTCGCCGTATGAAAGAGTTTCGCCACCAGCGTTTGCTGTTTGTGGGAGATGCCGCGCATCAAGTGTCACCTTTTGGTGCGCGTGGGGCGAATTCTGGCTTGCAAGATGCGGATGGTTTGATATGGAAGTTGGCTTTGGTCATGCGCGGTTTGGCGCCAGAATCGTTGCTGGACACCTATCACAGCGAGCGAGCATACGCAGCGGATGAAAATATTTTGAATTCCACACGCTCTACGGATTTCATTACCCCTAAGAGTAAAACAAGTCGCGTGTTTCGTGACGCGGCACTCGAGTTAGCCAGACACCATCCATTTGCGCGCAAACTAGTCAATTCTGGGCGCTTGTCGGTGCCTAGTTTTATTACCGATTCGCCTTTGAACACATCGGATGTTGATTCATTTGCAGGCACGATGGTGCCGGGGGCACCGATGGATGATGCGCCTATGGAATGTGATGGAGAGGCGGTATGGCTGATTAACAGCGTGGGTGGGCAATTTCAATGTCTGGTGTTTGTGGATGATGTGAAACAAATTGACACCATTACCCTTCAATCGTTGCTTAGTTTGAACCGTGGTTCAGTTCCGGTTGAGCCTGTTCTAATTAGTAAGTGCTCAGGCACAGTTCAGGGTATTCGCGTTCTCGTGGATGTTCAAGGACTCTTTGCAAAGCGATACGATGCGCAAACTGGAAGTGTGTGGTTAGTAAGACCTGATCAACATATTGCGGCGCGTTGGCGCCGTTATCAACCTGCGTTAATCGAGCAAGCATTGCGTGTGGCGATCGGTGCTGAACTGGCAACAGCTTAAAAGAGGTGAGACTTTGAATCTAGAACCTAATTTTTTTGAATCAGGTAAACGTTATTTCCGTGACTTCACGCCTGGTGATGACTTTTATGAAGCGTTGATTGAAACGCACCGCGATTTGACCGATGAACAAAGTGCTTTGGTCAATGCCAAATTGATTTTGTTACTCAGTAACCAGATCGGCGATATCAAAATATTGCGTGAAGCCATGGCGCTTGCGCGCGCTGATGTTGCCGCTAATGCTTAAAACTATTGGAGGAGAAGCTTATGAAAGTCAACCGCATACACCATGTGGCCTACCGTTGCATAGATGCCAAGCAGACGGTAGATTGGTATGTCAAGCATCTCAATATGGATTTTGTTTTGGCGATTGCAGAAGATTTAGTCCCGAGTACCAAAGCACCTGATCCTTATATGCATGTTTTTTTGGACGCAGGTAATGGCAACGTGCTGGCATTCTTTGAACTCCCCACAGCACCCGCTATGGGGCGCGACACCAATACACCTGATTGGGTGCAACACATTGCCTTCAAAGTAGACAGTCTGGAGGAACTAGAGACTGCCAAGGCCCGTTTACAAGCCAGTGGTATTGAAGTGATCGGCGTGACAGATCACACCATTTTCAAATCAATTTATTTCTTCGACCCGAACGGCCACCGCCTAGAGTTGGCATGCGACACCGCAACCCCCGAAATGCAAGAAAAACTAGATGCCGTGAAATGGGAAATGCTAGAAGAGTGGAGCCAAACCCGAAGAGCCCCCAAGCACGCAGCATGGATGCACGAGAAAGAGTTTCACTAAATAGGAATTAATTGGGGTCAGAACCTAATTAAATCCTTAATTAGGTTCTGACCCCAATTAATTCAACTAACTCACTCCAATTTTTCGACAAAACTGCGATACCCCGCACTCCCCGCAGCGTGGGCTTCTTGCTTGAC
>CAYFLF010000051.1:0-10270 GCA_964343725.1 uncultured Bordetella sp. | reverse complement strand
AGCCCCTTTGTGAGCCATGCCTGTTGAAGCGCAAGGCGAATGTCTGGCATGAAGGCTCGGTATAGGGAGGCTTTATTGCGACGAGCCGCTAGGGGCTTGGGCTGCGAACGTCAATTGGTTGAGCTGGTTGCGTCTGGCGGCCTCCATGACCATCATCACCGATTGATGGGAGGATTGTGCGTCTGCACTGATCACGACCATCGGGTCGTTAACGTTTTGTGCCGCTTGCGCCAAGGCTCTGCTGACGCTTTGAACGTCTCGGCCGCTCACCACCACATGGTTGACGCTAAATTGACCATCTGCGCTCACCGACACCACGATTTCACGAGGACGTTCTTTTTGTGGCGCGGCATTGGCAACGGGTAAATTCAACTCCATCTCGGTGAATTTGCTGTAGGTGGTGGAGAGCATCAAGAAGATGAGTATCACCAGCAAGACGTCGATAAAGGGAATCAGGTTGATTTCAGGCTCGTTGGAGCTTGTGCGGCGAAATTTCATGCCACTACCTTAGCGTTTGATGGAACCGCGCAACACCATCAAATGGCGCAAGAACTGCTCCGAGGTGGTTTCTAGCTCTAGCAAATAGCTGTCTACCAAGCCTTTGAAATAGCGCCAAAACATGAGGGCAGGAATCGCCACGATCAAGCCAAAGGCTGTGTTGTAGAGCGCCATCGAGATGCCTTGTGCGAGTTGCGCTGGATTCGTTGTGCCAGGGGCTTGCGAGCCAAAAATGTCAATCATGCCGATGACCGTGCCAAGCAAACCAAGCAAAGGGGCGGCCGAAGCAATCGTGCCTAGGGCCACCAAATGCTTTTCCAGCGAATGGGCGACTTCACGGCCGGCGATCTCCATGCTCGAGCGCAAATCCGCGTCACTGATCGTGGGGTGCGCAAACAAGGTTTGCCATCCGCTTGCCAGAACTTTGCCTAGTGCCGAATGCTCACGCAATTGGGATGTGACATCCGCACTTGGTAGGGAGGTTTGCGATGCCGTGATGGCTTGCTCTAGAAGTCCCTCAGGAGCGATCAATTGCCTACGCAAACTGAAAAAACGTTCGATGACCAGAGCCAAAGCCACTACAGAACAGGCCAGTAGGGGCCATATCGGCCAACCAGCCGCTTGTATGATCGCTAGCAAAGCAAAACTCCAAGAAAATCGCGTTGTTTTAATTATGTCCCACAATGAATTCGCCTGAAACCGCAGACATAACGCCCCGAATTTGGGGCGTTGGCGTTTTATGTCGCGCGATTGCGGATTCACTGGAGGCGCGATTCAACCCCGTGGCTGTCCGAGGCGAGATTTCAAGCTTTACGCGCGCCAGCAGCGGTCACTGCTATTTCACTCTGAAAGACCCACAAGGGCAGTTGCGTTGTGCAATGTTTAAACGCTCGGCCCAAATGCTCAACTTTGCCCCCAAGGATGGTCAAACCGTGGAGGTATTTGGACGCTTAGGCGTGTACGAGCCAAGGGGAGAGTTGCAACTGGTGGTCGAGAGCATGCGCACCACGGGCCTAGGCACTTGGTATGAGCAATTTCTCAAACTCAAGGCTCAGCTCGAATCTGAAGGCCTATTCAATGCAGATAGAAAACGCCCAATTCCTGAGCGCCCCCGAACGATCGGTGTGGTGACATCACTCGGTGCTGCTGCGTTGCACGACGTGGCAACAGCTCTGCAAAGGCGTGTTCCCCATATCCCAGTAGTTTTATCTCCTGCTTTGGTGCAGGGCGCTGAAGCCCCAGCTTCTTTGATTCAGGCCTTGCAGTCTTTAAGCACCCAAGCGGAAATGGACGTGATTTTGTTGGTGCGTGGTGGTGGCTCAATAGAAGACTTATGGGCTTTTAACGACGAACAACTCGCCCGCGCCATCGTGGCGTGTCCGGTGCCAGTGATTAGCGGCGTGGGCCATGAAACCGATTTCACCATCGCCGACTTTTGCGCCGATTTACGAGCGCCTACCCCCACTGCAGCGGCTGAGTTATGCGCTACATCGCAGGCGGATTTGCTGGGGCAAGTCGCAGGATTAGAGGCGTTATTGCAAAAACTAGCGCATGGCCAGATTGACAAGCGCGCTCAAGGGCTCGACTTGGTGCAATCTCGCATCGGAAGGCCTTCTCAGGCTGTCGCCCAACAAGTTTTGATGTTGACTAGGCTTGGACAAACGATGCAACAGCGCATTTCGGAAAGGCTTATTGCTTATCAGCACCAATTAGGCGAAAAAAAAGCGCAACATGGGCGCGCGCTCAGCCAATACCTGCAAAGCCGTCAGCAACAACTCCAAACGTTTCAAATTCGTTTGGATTTGTTGGACCCCAAACTAGTGCTCGAGAGGGGTTTTGCTTGGATTAGCGACCACCAAGGCCAGGCTGTCAGTTCAGTCAAACAAGTCAGCGCTGGCCAATCCGTTCAGGCCACCTTGGCGGATGGTGTTTTAGATTTAACTGTTAAAGGTAAACCGTAGGGGCATCAAAGGGGATCAAAGTCCGCCGTTTTGTTGCGCCACCATCATGAACAGCATGGGAATGGACAACATCGTGTTGATGCGGGAGGTTTGCATGGCGGTTTTGGCGGCAGCGGCTTTGGTTTCGGGGTCGACTTCGACCATGCCAAGCGCTTTTTGCTGGTTAGGCCAAATGATGAACCAGACATTGAAAGCCATCAAAAGGGCAATCCACATACCGATGCCAATGGCCAAGGCGGGTGGGGTGAAGGTGAGTGCCTCGACGATGTAGCCGTTCATCCAAGCGACCAAAATGCCGGTGACGACAGTGGCTAGGGCCGCGTAGCGGAACCAAAACAAGGCGGTGGGGGCAATCACTTTACCGATAGCAGGCTTTTGCTCATCGGGAATTTTGGGCATGGAAGGGATCTGTACGAAGTTGAAATACCAGAGTAAGCCAATCCACATGACACCTGAGACCACATGGAGCCAGCGCATCACGAAGGCGCCCCAAGCATGGTCGAATGGAACGGGTTGGCCAGCCAACAACACAATAATGACCAGCAAGACAAAGCCAGCGATCACGGTGTAGAGCAGAGATTTCAAAATGTTGCCGATCATGTTTTATCCTCGAAGAACTGAATCGGGGCATTCTAACTGAGCACCCCCAAAACCCACCCGTGTTCAGGGCTGTCAGGGTTTAAAAGGCATGCCAACCAGTTTATTGCCAGCCTTGAACCCCTTCTTGGCAAACCAACCCTGGTGCATTTCCAAGACAAAACGTACGGGTTTTGAGGAGCAATGTGAGTCGGTGGTCTGAGGCTTCATGTCCGCCAAATTGACGATGGTGCCGTCGTCCGCGACAAAAGCAGCAGTCAGGGGCAGAAGGGTGTTTTTCATCCAAAAGCATTGGGTGCTGGGTTGCTCAAACACAAACAACATGCCCTCATGCGCGGGCATTTCGCTACGAAACATCAAGCCAATGCTGCGTTGCTCAGGGGTTTGGGCGACTTGGGTGTCAATTTGGTACATGCCCAATTGCAATTTGATGCGAGGCAATTGGGTCTGCGCTTGGTCTTGGGCCCAAGCAAATGCGCACCAAAACAAGACAAAAGCGGCAAGAAAAAGGCGTTTCATGGACTCACTGTAAAGCAAACTAGACGCGCCTTGAACTGATTTGCGCGTTAGGCAAACTCAAATCCCTAAGCGAGGGGCGGTTTTTTGGCTTTTTCCCCCGATAGAATGAACCAATGGCAACAAAAAATCCGATCCCGAAAGTTCAACTTCCCGACCGTGATGACGGCAATTCAGTCGTTTTGGAGAGACGTACCCAGCGGACTAAACCGCCGCAGATGTTTCAAGTTCTGATGCTCAACGACGATTTCACCCCCATGGAGTTCGTGGTGATGGTGTTGCAGGAGTTTTTCAGCAAAGATCGTGAAAGTGCCACCCAAATCATGCTCAAAATCCATTTGGACGGCAAAGGCGTCTGTGGCGTCTACAGCAAGGACGTGGCAGCCACCAAGGTCGATCAGGTGTTAGAAGCCGCAAGAAAGTCTGGCCACCCGCTTCAATGTGTCGCGGAGCCTATTGAATAAGCCCATCCCATTTCCATATACAGTTAAACCACCATTGCAAGCACGAAGGAATACACATGATCGCCCAAGAACTTGAAGTCAGCTTGCACATGGCCTTTGTAGAGGCCCGTCAACAAAGACACGAATTCATCACCGTCGAGCACCTCTTGCTCGCGCTGTTAGACAACCCCAGCGCCGCCGAAGTCTTGCGCGCTTGCTCTGCCAATATTGACGATTTGCGCAAGTCTTTGGCCAATTTCATCAAAGACAACACGCCGCAGGTTGCTGGCTCAGAAGAGGTGGATACGCAACCGACCTTGGGCTTCCAGCGGGTCATTCAGCGCGCCATCATGCATGTCCAATCGACTGGCAACGGTAAAAAAGAGGTGACCGGCGCCAATGTCCTGGTCGCCATCTTCGGCGAAAAAGACTCGCACGCGGTGTATTACCTCCACCAGCAAGGCGTGACGCGCTTGGATGTTGTCAATTTCATTGCCCATGGCATTAAAAAGAGTGACCCGCCAGAGTCCACCAAAGGACCCGAGGCCAATCAGAGCGAGCAAGAAGAGGGCGCGGCATCAGAAAAGAACGAAAAAGCGTCTCCACTTGAGCAATTCACCCAAAACCTGAACCAACTTGCCAAGGACGGAAAAATCGACCCCCTCATTGGGCGCGAATATGAAGTCGAACGCACCATCCAAATCTTGTGTCGCCGTCGCAAAAACAACCCCCTTTTGGTGGGCGAAGCTGGCGTTGGCAAAACAGCCATCGCCGAAGGCTTGGCTTGGCGCATTACCCAAAAAGATGTGCCAGAGATCTTGGCGGAGTCCACGGTCTATTCCTTGGACATGGGCGCTTTGTTGGCTGGTACCAAATACCGAGGCGACTTCGAGCAGCGTCTCAAGGGTGTGATCAAGTCATTGCAAGGTAAACCCAATGCGATTTTGTTCATCGACGAAATCCACACCTTGATTGGTGCTGGCGCCGCATCGGGTGGCACTTTAGATGCCTCTAATTTGCTCAAACCTGCGCTCTCCAGTGGCCAGTTGAAGTGCATTGGCGCAACTACCTTCACGGAATACCGCGGCATTTTTGAGAAAGACGCCGCGCTTTCACGTCGCTTCCAAAAGGTCGACGTGGTTGAACCCAGCATTGAACAGACCGTGGACATCCTCAAAGGCCTCAAATCTCGCTTTGAAGAGCACCACAGCGTCAAATACGCTGTTGCTGCCCTGCAAGCTGCTGCAGAACTCAGCGCGAAATACATTAACGACCGCCACTTGCCTGACAAGGCTATAGATGTGATCGACGAAGCTGGCGCCGCCCAACGCATCTTGCCCGCTTCTAAGCGCAAAAAAACCATCAGCAAAATGGAAATCGAAGAGATCGTCGCCAAGATCGCGCGAATTCCACCAGCCAATGTCTCCAACGACGACCGCAGCAAACTCCAAACTCTGGAACGAGACCTCAAGAGCGTGGTGTTTGGCCAAGACAAAGCGCTGGAGATTCTGGCCTCTTCTGTCAAGATGGCGCGCTCTGGTTTGGGCAAAAACGACAAGCCGATTGGTGCGTTTTTGTTCAGTGGCCCCACTGGTGTTGGTAAAACCGAAGCAGCCAAGCAGCTGGCCTACATCATGGGCATCGATTTGATTCGCTTCGATATGTCCGAATACATGGAGCGCCATGCGGTGAGCCGTTTGATCGGTGCACCTCCAGGCTACGTAGGTTTTGACCAAGGTGGCTTGCTAACCGAGGCAGTGACCAAGAAACCACATTGCGTCTTGCTACTAGACGAAATCGAAAAAGCCCACCCAGACATCTTCAACGTCTTGTTGCAAGTGATGGACCATGGCACTTTGACCGATAACAACGGGCGCAAGGCCGATTTCCGCAACGTCATCATCATCATGACGACCAATGCGGGCGCCGAGACGATGAACAAAGCCACCATTGGCTTTACCAATCCACGCCAAGCAGGCGACGAGATGGCCGATATCAAGCGTTTGTTCACGCCTGAATTCCGCAACCGTCTGGATGCGATCGTGGGCTTCCAAGCCTTGGATGAAATCATCATCATGCGCGTGGTGGACAAATTCTTGTTGCAACTGGAGACCCAGTTGGCTGAGAAGAAGGTGGATGTCACGTTCAGCGACGCCTTGCGTAAGCATTTGGCGAAGAAGGGCTTTGACCCACTCATGGGCGCGCGCCCCATGCAACGCCTGATCCAAGACACGATTCGCAAAGCCTTGGCCGACGAATTGTTGTTTGGCCGCTTGACCGAAGGCGGTCGACTCTCAGTCGATATCGACGACAAAGAAGAAGTCCTGCTCGACATCCAACCCCTGCCGAAAAAAGACAAAACCACCAAATCAGAGCCAAACTCCTCGGAAGAAACTGCGGCTAGCTAAGCAAAGGAATTCACGTGGCAGGCCACAGTAAATGGGCGAATATTCAGCACCGCAAAGGTCGCCAAGATGAAAAAAGAGGACGTATTTGGACACGATTGATCCGAGAAATCATGGTGGCTGCCCGTTTGGGTGGTGCTGATCTCGACACCAATCCCCGACTCCGTCTTGCGGTTGAAAAAGCCAAAGCTGCCAATATGCCGGCAGACAACATCAAACGCAATATCGACAAAGCTACTGGCAACCTAGAAGGCGTGAATTACGAGGAAATTCGTTACGAAGGTTACGGTGTCGGAGGCGTCGCCATCATGGTCGACACCATGACGGACAACAAGGTTCGCACAGTGGCTGAAGTCAGACACGCACTTAGCAAACACGGCGGCAACATGGGTACAGAGGGCAGTGTGTCCTTCCAATTCAAACACTGCGGCCAATTGATATTTGCACCCGGCAGTGACGAAGACAAGATCATGGAAGTCGCGCTCGACAATGGCGCCGACGATGTGATCACGGGAGAAGATGGCGCTATTGAAGTTCTGACCCCCCCGTCTGCATTTGAGCAAGTCAAAAACGCACTCGCTACCGCAGGATTGAACGCAGAAGTTGCAGAGGTTACTTTTCGACCAGAAAACACCATTGAAATTGAAGGCGATGACGCCATCAAAATGCAAAAAATCTTGGATGTCTTGGAAGACCTAGACGACGTGCAAGAGGTCTACCACAACGCCGCTCTATGAATATATTGGTCATAGGGGGTGGTGGGCGTGAACATGCTCTGGCTTGGAAGTTAGCCCAATCCCACAAAGTACAAGCCATTTATGTAGCCCCTGGCAACGCAGGAACTGCCAAAGATAAGCGTTTGCAAAATGTACCTATCACGGATGTCCATGAACTCTGTGCTTTTGCGATTGAAAAAAATATCGGCCTGACCGTGGTGGGCCCAGAAGCACCGCTGGCTGCTGGGGTCGTGGATGTTTTCCGAGACAAAGGTTTACGAATTTTTGGCCCTACCCAAGCAGCAGCACAGCTTGAGAGTTCCAAAGCGTTTAGCAAAGCTTTTATGCAGCGTCACCACATTCCGACTGCTGCATTCGAAACTTTCACTAATGCAGAAGCCGCGCACCAATATATCGATGCCAAAGGCGCACCGATTGTGGTGAAAGCCGATGGTCTAGCCGCAGGCAAAGGTGTAGTTGTCGCCATGACGCTTCAAGAAGCCCACGACGCCGTTGATTTCATGTTGTTAGACAACAAACTTGGCGTGAGCCACAACGCAGGTGGTGCACGGGTGGTGATTGAAGAGTTTTTGGAAGGCGAAGAGGCTAGTTTCATTGTCATGTGCGATGGTAAAACCGTGTTGCCATTGGCCACTAGCCAAGACCACAAACGATTACAAGATGCTGATCTAGGCCCCAATACGGGTGGTATGGGCGCTTATTCACCCGCGCCCGTCGTTACTCCGCAAGTTCATTCACGCGTGATGCGCGAGATCATCTTGCCTACGATCAAAGGAATGGAGCAAGACGGTATTCCCTTCACAGGATTTTTATACGCAGGCTTGATGATCGACAAAACAGGACACGTCAAAACTTTGGAATTCAATTGCCGAATGGGTGACCCCGAAACCCAACCCATCATGATGCGTTTGAAGTCCGATTTGGTCGACGTCTTGATGGCAGCAACTGATACCCATCCTTCTGTCCCCCTTCAGGATATTGAACTTCAATGGGATCGACAAAGTGCCGTTGGCGTAGTGATGGCGTCACATGGATATCCCGCATCCTCTCGTTCTGGCGATGTGATTTCTGGATTGCCTACAGATGGTGAAGACACCATGGTGTTTCATGCCGCCACCAAAATAGATGCCAGCCAAGTCGTGACATCTGGGGGTCGAGTCCTCTGTGTATGTGCACTAGGTGGCACTTTGAAGTTAGCGCAGCAAAAAGCTTACGAAGCGCTACACCACATCCAATTTGACGGCATGCAATTTAGGCGTGACATTGGTTACCGTGCTATCCAGCGATAAATTACCGGTTCAATTCAAAGGTAGTGCGATTGCACGCAAGTTGTTGCACCTATTTGGCTGGCACTACGTTTTTTCAGGTCTGCCTAGCCAGCAGGGTGTGATCATTGGCTATCCGCATACGAGCAATTGGGACTTCATCGTGATGGTGATGGTGAAGTGGGCTACCGGCTTGCAAGTTCAATTTCTAGCCAAAAAAAGTTTGTTCCATTTCCCGCTTTTTGGTCCATGGTTGCGAAAGTTGGGTGGCATTCCCATTGATAGATCAGCGCAACATGGCGTTGTCGGCAATATGCTGTCGCTTCTCGCACAAGCCAAGCAAGAGGGAACTTACCTTTGGCTTGCGCTATCTCCAGAAGGCACACGCAAGCTGACCCAAGGCTGGCGCAGTGGCTTTTACCAAGTCGCCTTGCAAGCGGATGTCCCTTTATGTGCGGTTCGTATCGATTACGGCCAAAAAATAGTGGATTTTTCGCGTTGCATGCGTCTGACAGGAAACGAAGGTACAGACTACATCCATCTTGCAAAAGCGTTTGAAGGGGTTAGGGGTTTCCACGCCAACCAAGCTGCACCAATTCAACCCATCAAACCTAGCTCCGCGCTGGATTCAACATCCTCATCATGAGCCAGCAACTAGAAGACATCGGACGTTTAGGCATATTTGGTGGATCTTTTGACCCACCCCATCAAGCGCATATCACCCTGGCTTCAAGCGCGCTGACCCAACTGAATTTAGACCGATTGCTAGTCATTCCAACTGGGGATGCGTGGCATAAAACAAGGCATTTAACGCTAGCACCACATCGTTTAGCCATGACCCGTCTGGCGTTTGCCCATATGGAAAAGGTATTTGTCGATTCCAGAGAAATTGACCGCCATGGCCCCACCTACACCTTCGACACCTTAGAAGAAATTAGCCAAGAGTTTCCCAAAGCTAAGTTGTTTTTATGTATTGGTGGCGACCAAGCAAAGGCTTTTACCACTTGGCATCGTTGGCAAGACATCTTGAGTCGTGTCACCTTGGTCGTTGCTTTTCGACCTGAAGATAAAAATGCCGTGCATGCTGTTGACCATGCGCAATGGCACAATGGCCTACCTTCTGGCGCAATTCGTTTGGAAATGCCCAGCCTCAACATAAGCGCGACAGACATTCGATCGCAACTTGCGCAATCTGGCGCATTTCCGAGTGCATTTCCCAGTGCGTTGCCCACTGGCGTTTGCGAATACATCCACCAACACAGCCTCTATAAATCCGACAGATGAACGAAACCGCCGCTAAAAAAGATGTCCAAAAACTACAACGCGCTGTTGTGGATTCTTTGGAAGACGTTAAAGCACAAGACCTTGTGGTGTTTGATACCGAACACATCTCCTCGCTTTTCGAGAGAGTCATTATTGCTAGCGGTACTTCCAATCGCCAGACTAAAGCCTTAGCTACCAGCGTGCGCGACAAAGTACGCGAAGCGGGTTTCCCCAAGCCTCGTATTGAGGGTGAAGAAAACGGGGAATGGATCATCGTGGACTGCGGTGCTGTGGTGGTGCACATCATGCAACCCACGATCCGACAGTATTACAACTTGGAAGAAATTTGGGGTGAAAAACCTGTTCGCTCCAAATTGGGGGCGACAAAACCATCTCCCGCTAAGAAGGTGTCAAAACCCGTCAGTACACCTGCGAAAAAGACAAGCCGTAGCACCGTATCTGCTCCCGCTGCTAAGAAAACAGCACCTAAAGCCACTGCTACCAAAACCAGTACTAAAAAAGCACCCGCTAAAAAGACTGTTTCCCGCCAGAAATGAAGCTATGGGTTGTTGCAGTAGGTCAGCG
>CAYFLF010000050.1:2893-10402 GCA_964343725.1 uncultured Bordetella sp. | reverse complement strand
CCGGCATGATGAGTAAGCCTGGCATCACCGTCTCCCGATGGATCGATGGCGTGCTGGAGAAGAACGAGTTGATCGACCAAGAAAACAACCTCAAAGGCGTTTTCTTCTGGGGGCATGCCCCGAACTCGCAATCGCGTGGATTAGAAATGAAACGCGCCATGGACAAATTAGATTTGTTGGTCGTTGTAGATCCCTATCCTTCCGCTACAGCGGCGATGGCGGCCATGCCTGGCAAGCCAGAGGATGCAAATTCCAACCGAGCGGTTTATCTGCTCCCCGCTGCAACCCAGTTTGAAACCAGTGGTTCCTGTACGGCTTCCAACCGCTCCATCCAATGGCGCGAAAAAGTGATCGATCCTCTGTGGGAGAGCCGTTCAGACCACATGATCATGTACCAATTGGCCGAAAAACTCGGTTTTGGCAAAGAGTTGGTCAAGAACTACAAGTTGCAAAAAGTCAAAGGCATGGACGAACCCATGACCGAAGACATCTTGCGTGAAATCAATAAATCGGTTTGGACGATTGGCTACACCGGCCAAAGCCCCGAGCGCCTCAAAGCGCATATGCGCAATATGCATTTGTTCGATGTCAAAACCTTGAAGTCCAAGGGCGGCAAAGACAAAGAAACCGGATACGACTTTGGCGGTGATTACTTTGGCCTGCCATGGCCTTGCTGGGGTACGCCTGAGTTGAAGCACCCAGGATCCCCCAATCTGTATGACACCTCCAAACACGTCATGGACGGTGGCGGTAACTTCCGCGCCAACTTTGGTGTCGAACGCGAAGGCAAAAACCTATTGGCGGAAGACGGTTCTCATTCCTTGGGTGCCGATATCACCACGGGCTATCCAGAACTAGACCATGTCTTACTCAAGAAACTAGGCTGGTGGGACGAACTCACCGACGCTGAGAAACCCTTGGCAGAGGGCAAAAACTGGAAGACAGACAGCTCAGGCGGCATGATTCGCGTGTTCATGCAAAACCACGGTTGCCATCCTTTTGGCAATGCCAAAGCCCGTGCCGTGGTGTGGAACTTCCCAGACCCGATTCCGCAGCACCGCGAACCGCTCTACGGCACGCGCCCTGACTTGATGGAGAAATACCCAGCGCATGCAGACAAGAAGGCGTTCTGGCGACTTCCCACTTTGTACAAAACAGTACAAGACAAAAACATCGCCGACAAATTGCATGAGAAATTCCCGCTCATCATGACCTCTGGCCGTTTGGTCGAATACGAAGGCGGCGGTGAAGAGACTCGCTCCAACCCGTGGCTGGCTGAGTTGCAGCAAGACATGTATGTCGAGATCAATCCCAAAGCCGCGTCTGATCGGGGCATCCGCAATGGCGAGCAAGTTTGGGTCTCATCGCCAACTGGTGCCCGTATCAAGGTCATGGCCATGGTCACCCCCCGCGTTGGTGTGGACACCGTCTTCTTGCCTTTCCACTACTCTGGACGTTGGCAAGGCGCCGATATGCTGGGTCACTACCCCAATGGCGCAGCGCCGATTGTGCGGGGTGAAGCGGTCAACACGGCCACCACCTATGGCTACGACAGCGTCACCATGATGCAAGAGACCAAGACCACCGTTTGTAACGTAGAGCGTGCTTAAAGCGTCGCGTTAAAGGAGAAAAATCTATGGCACGCATGAAATTTATTTGTGACGCAGAGCGTTGCATCGAGTGCAACGGATGCGTCACCGCTTGTAAAAACGAACACGAGGTGCCCTGGGGTGTGAACCGCCGACGCGTGGTCACCTTGAACGACGGTGTTCCTGGCGAAAAATCCATCTCTGTTGCTTGCATGCACTGCTCAGACGCACCTTGCATGGCAGTTTGCCCAGTCAATTGTTTTTATAAAACCGACGAAGGCGTGGTCTTACACGACAAGGACGTTTGCATCGGTTGCGGTTACTGTTCCTACGCCTGCCCATTTGGCGCACCACAGTTCCCATCGCAAGGCACATTTGGTGTGCGCGGAAAGATGGACAAATGCACTTTCTGTGCAGGTGGCCCTGAGGCCAATGGCAGCAAAGCCGAGTTCGAAAAATATGGACGTAACCGTTTGGCTGAAGGCAAATTGCCTGCATGCGCTGAAATGTGTTCGACCAAAGCCTTGCTCGCTGGAGACGGCGACGTAGTGGCCGATATCTTCCGCAACCGCGTAGTCAAGCGCAACAAAGGTGCTGAAGTGTGGGGTTGGGGCACGGCTTACGCTTCTGCTCAAGCTGGCCAAAAACCACAAGCCGAGGGAGCGAAGAAATGATCAAACACTCGCTCTTACTCTTATTGACGACCAGTGCGCTGGCGCTGAGTGCATGTGGCGAAAAAGCCCAATCGCTCGGAACTAAAAACGATGCAACCGCTTTTAGTGGTGCAAGCAATGCTTTTGTAGAAAAAGGCTGGCAAGCTGGTGACAAAACAAGTTGGGAGCGCCAATTAAATTCGCGTGCTCAATACGGCCAAAACGACTACACCCGTTCACCCTAAATAGGGGAGACAAGATGTCACGATTTATCTCCCACTTTTTGCTAGCGTTGTCGTTGGTCGTGTCTGTGCATGCGCAAGACAAGGCTGCGCCAGCGGTGCAAAGTACCAACATCATGGATGTCAAACCAGAAGCTTCCCAAGCGGCTGGCTACGCTGAGCAAAACAATGGTGAGCGCGCCAAAGTGCAACCTGGTAACAACGCGCCCATGTGGCGTGATGTTGGCAAGGGTGCGAATGGCTACAGCAGTTTGCCAGTCAGCCAAGCGCCTGAGGCAGGCGTGTTGATACAACCATTTGTTGAATATCCTGGCTCTCGCCTGACCAATGCTGGCGAGGCGTGGCGGCAAGTGCGTAACAACTGGATCATTCCTTACGGCGGATCTCTCTTATTCATCGTGGGGCTTGCTATTGCGATTTTCTATTGGCGCAAAGGAATGATTCGATTGCATGGCGCTCCAACAGGTCGTCAAATTGAGCGTTTCACGCCATTTGAGCGCTCTGCCCACTGGAGCAACGCGATCGCTTTTGTTATCTTGGCCATCTCAGGTTTGGTGATGGCGTTTGGCAAATTCATTTTGCAACCTGTCATCGGCGACACACTATTTGGTTGGTTGTCCTATGTTTTGAAAAATGCGCACAACTTCGCTGGCCCTTTATTCGCTGTGTCTTTGATAGTCGTGTTCTTCACTTTTGTGAAAGACAACATGCCTGCCAAGGGCGATCTCGTCTGGCTACTCAAGGGCGGGGGCATATTGAGCGGAAAAGAAGTTCCTTCCCACCGTTTCAATGCAGGCGAAAAAGTCGTCTTTTGGGGCGGTGTGTTTTTGCTGGGTGCGGTGGTGGTGGCTTCGGGCTTTGTGCTGGACAAAATCGTCCCCGGCTTGGTCTATGAGCGCAGCACCATGCAAATTGCCAATATGGTCCATGGCGTTGCCACAGTTTTGATGATGGCCATGTTCATGGGGCACATCTACATCGGCACGATCGGTATGGAAGGCGCCTATGACGCCATGCGGACTGGTTACGTGGATGAAACCTGGGCCAAAGAACACCACGAACTCTGGCATGCCGATATACAAGCGGGCAAGATTCCCGCGCATCGTAGCCCTGAGTCAAACTCAGGTACCACAGCGCACGCTTAAACGCGTTGATTAGGAAAACCAACATGCACCAAAACCTCTACCCCAAAATTCTTGTAGCCCTCTTGGTTGGCCTCAGTGCTTCGGCTTTTGCCAAACTGCCCCCGCCCACTGACGAGGCCAAAGCCAAGGCTGCTGAGGCTGCTGCTAAAACTGCCCATACTGCCAAGGCTGACGGTTATTTGCTGTGCAAAGCACAAGACAAAGTTGCTGCACATGTGCAACGCACCAACAAATCCAAGGCAGGCAAAGCGGTTGCAACGCCACCATGCGTCGACCCTGGCAAATTTGTGTACACCCCACCCGAGGCAACCCCGACTGCAGCTGCGCCTGCCGCACCTGCAGCCGCTCCAGCCCCCGCTGCAACGCCAGCCCCAGCTGCTCCCGCCAAAAAGTCTTAAACCTTTCCTGTAAGTGTGTATGGGCCGATGCCAATAGGCACCGGCTCTTTTTGTTGTAGCCTCTCACCCCATGTTGCCTCGCCTGACCCAAGCCCACGCCCCGCTGACGCGCGAGGTGGAAGTGATCAATGAACATGGTGTGCAAGACACCATCTCTATTCCAGCAGAGAGACCTTTGACGGTCTACGTAGACAAACGTGAGCTTGTGACGCTGATGACCTTAGGTGCGCATCCAGAATGGTTGGTGCTGGGGTATTTGCGTAACCAGCGTTTGGTCGAAAGCGCAAGGGAAATTGAAAGCATCACGGTCGACTGGGACGCCGGCGAGGATGGTGCAGGTGTTGCCGCTGTCAAAACCCGAAATGGGGTTGCCGATATGCAAGCACGCACCGAACACCGTGTCGTCACCACGGGATGCGGGCAAGGTAGCGTCTTTGGCGGATGGATGGATGAGATAGAGGCGCTCACACTGCCAAACGCCAGCATCACCCAATCGCGCTTGTACGCGGTGCTCAATGTCATCCGCGTGCAAGAGAGCACCTACAAATCAGCGGGTTCAGTCCATGGTTGTGCATTGTTTGCTGGTGACCGTATGCAATTGTTTGTGGAAGATGTGGGTCGACACAATGCCATCGACACCATCGCTGGATGGATGTGGATGCAAGGCATTCAATCGAACCAAGATTCGATTTTTTACACCACCGGTAGATTGACCAGCGAAATGGTCATGAAGTCTGCACAAATGGGCGTGGCCATCGTTATCTCGCGCAGTGGCATCACACAAATGGGGTTTGATATAGCCCAACGTTTGTCTTTGTGCACGATTGGTCGAGCAACCAACAAACACTTTCTTTGTTACACGCATGGCGAGCGCTTGGTCTTTGATGTGACCCCAAGCCAAATCGCAAGAAATTGATGGCCGATTCGTCGATAACTCCACCCCCAAATACCAGTTGGGTGCGCTTGGCTTGGCGCACGCTGTGGCGTGATGCACGTGCTGGTGAGTTGCGACTGCTAATACTTGCAGTAGCGCTTGGCGTCGCGTCATTGAGCTCCGTGAGCTTTTTGGCGGATCGATTGAATGCTGGACTATTACGTGATGCAGGGCAGTTGCTTGGTGGCGACGCGGTCATCGTCAGCGATCAAGCTACCCCGCCAGCATTTATCAAGCAAGCAAAAACTCTGGGACTACAAAGCGTCACCACTTTGAGCTTTCCCACCATGGCGCGCGGAGAAGTTCCCTCAGAAGAGAGTGGGGCAGGCAAAAGCCGATTAATTGCTCTCAAGGTGGTGGACAAAGGCTATCCGCTGCGTGGACAACTTAAATATGCAAGCGATGGTGCATCGAATACGCAAAAAATTCCACAACCCGGCGAAGTATGGGCTGAAGCCGGTGCGCTAGATGCACTTGGTTTGCAAGTCGGGGGCCATCTATGGTTGGGTGACAAGCGTTTGTCAGTAGGTGGTGTGTTGTTGCAGGAACCAGACCGTGGCGCAGGATTCATGAACTTCGCGCCGCGTGTGATGATGCACCGCGCTGATTTAGATGCAACCGGCTTGGTGCAGCCTGCTAGCCGCATCACTTGGCGTTTTGCTGTCGTGGGCGATACAGATTCGGTGGAGCGATTTGTCACTTGGTCTCAGGAGCATGTCAAGTTGCCCCAAGTTCGTGGCGTTCGGGTGGAGTCATTGGCGACAGGTCGACCTGAAATGCGACAAACCTTGGATCGCGCGAGCAAGTTTTTGAATCTAGTCGCTTTATTGGCCGCTTTGCTCAGTGCGGTTGCAGTAGCGTTGGCTGCGCGTTCATTTGCCTCTAAACATATAGACGATTGTGCGATGTTGCGCGTATTGGGCTTGCGTCAAAAACAAATTGCACTGTCTTATTGCGGAGAGTTTGTGTGTGTGGGCTTGTTTGCCAGTGTCTTAGGTTTGTTACTGGGCTTTGGCGTGCATTTTGTTTTTGTGCAGTTACTGGCCGGATTGGTGGATACCGCATTGCCCCCAGCAACTTGGTGGCCTGTTGTCTATGGACTCGCTAGCGGACTCACTTTATTGCTGGCATTTGGATTGCCACCTGTATTGCAACTAGCCAGCGTGCCTGCGCTTCGCGTGATCCGCCGTGAGGTGGGCGAACCCAAAGCAGTGACTTGGGCGGTGAGTGGATTGGGCTTACTGGGGTTTGCCGTTTTGCTAGTAGTAGCAAGCCGAGACTTGATGTTGGGTGCGATGGTGGTCGGTGGTTTCGCTGGCGCTGTGATGGTGTTTGCTGGCATGGCATGGTTGGCTGTGAAGATACTTCGTCAAAGTGTGACGGAAGGTAAGTCGCCAGCTTGGTTGATGTTGGCCACACGACAAATCAGTGCGCGCCCTGCTTACGCCATGGTGCAGGTGAGTGCGTTGGCTGTTGGTTTGTTGGCTTTGGCCTTGTTGGTCTTGTTGCGAACCGATTTAATCAGTAGCTGGCGGCAAGCCACACCAGCCAATGCCCCCAATCGATTCGTTATCAACATTCAGCCTGCGCAATCGCATGCATTTAAAGATGCATTGAAACAAGCCAATGTGAATCAATACGACTGGTACCCGATGGTGCGTGGCCGTTTGGTGGCAGTCAATAGCCAAAGCGTGAGCCCCCAAGACTATGCAGAAGAGCGCGCCAAACGGTTTGTCGATCGAGAGTTCAATTTAACCTTTAGCGAAAAATTGCCTGAGCACAACCCCATCGTGGCGGGAGAGTGGCAACCCGAAGAGCCCAATGCGATGAGTGTCGATGAGTTGCTCGCTAAAACCCTAGGCTTGAAATTAGGCGATGTATTGCGCTTTGACATCGCTGGCTTGTTATACGAGTCACGCATCACGTCGATACGACATGTCGATTGGACATCGATGCGTGTGAACTTCTTCGTGATGATTCCGCGCAGCCAAATGGACGATGTGCCCACCACTTACATCGCGGCGTTTCGTGCACCAGACATCAAAGGATTTGACAACAACTTGCTCCAACAGTTTCCGAATGTCACCAATGTCGATATGGGTGCTGCTTTGCAACAAGTGCAAGGTGTTTTGGAGCAAGTGGTGAGTGCTGTCGAGTTTTTATTTCTATTCACTTTGGCAACAGGCTTGGTCGTGTTGTTTGCGGCAGTAACTGCTACCCGCGAAGAGCGCGCGCGTGAATATGCAGTATTGCGCGCCTTGGGTGCCACGAATCGATTATTGGCACAAGTGCAAAGGGCAGAATTGGCTGGTGTAGGGGCATTGGCTGGATTTTTAGCCACCTGTGTAGCGGTTGCCATGGGTTGGGGTTTGGCGCGTTATGCGTTCGAATTCAGTTGGAATCCAAACCCTTGGGTGCCATTGCTTGGGGCGATTGTGGGTGCTTTGCTGGCATTGGCCGCAGGTTGGTGGGGATTGCGCGAGGTACTCAGGCGCCCCGTTGTACAAACTTTGCGTCAAGCGCAATCGGTTTAATCGTTTGGCATTTC
>CAYFLF010000050.1:0-2793 GCA_964343725.1 uncultured Bordetella sp. | reverse complement strand
TTCAGTCCGCCGCTTGTTTAGACCGCTTGACTTGGCCCAAGTAAAACAACCAGGGCACCAGCACCGCCATCCGAAGGTTTGGCTTGCACAAAAGCCAGGACTTCGCTTTTCTGTACCAACCACCGTTGTACTTTGGATTTAAGCACAGGCTCTTTGCCTGGAGAGCCTAGTCCCTTGCCATGCACCACACGCACACATCGCCACCCCATGCGTTTGGCATCGCGGATAAATTGACCAATGGCATTGCGTGCCTCGTCACTGCGTAAACCGTGCAGATCAATCTGACCTTGAATACTCCACTCGCCTTTGCGTAACTTGCGCGTCACATCGGTGCCAATGCCTGAGCGCCTAAAACTGAGTTGATCGTCAGCGTCTAGCAATGTGGTGATATCGAACTCATCACTCATGCTCTCGTGCATCACAGCCTCGTCGTCCAAGTCTTGTTGAATGGGGCGCGGTAAGGGCCGTTGCGGTGGTGACCACACGCGCTCTGGTTGAGAAATAGGCGCCACCTTTCCAACCGCACGCGTGAATAAATTGCGTTCAGCTTCAGCACGTTTTTCTGCAGCGACGCGTGCCTGCTCTGCGCGTTCTTGCGCTTTGGCGTCATCTGCTAATTTTTTACGCATCGCGTCAAGATCTTGCAACGACTTTGACTTCATATCAAACCTTCCTCAGCCATCGAGAAAAACTTTCCTTGCGCCACGATGATATGGTCGCGCACTGTAACGTCAATCACACCTAATGCTTCTTGCAGCGTTTTGGTGAGTTCAATATCTTCTTTTGAAGGCCGCACCGAACCACTGGGATGGTTATGCGCCAACACCACACCATTGGCACCTAGCGTTAAGGCAGTTTTGGCGACCTCTCGTGGATAGACCATGGCTTGCGATAGGGAGCCACGAAACATCGGCTGATAGGACAGCAAGCGATTTTGGGCATCTAAAAAAAGCACAGCAAACACCTCATGTTTGAGTTGGGCTAACTCGAGTTGTAAATATTGTTTGACCACAGTGGGTGAATGCATCACCTCGTTTTCGCGCAGCTCTTGCGTCAAAGCACGCCGCGCTATCTCTAAAACAGCGATCAATTGTGCCCGTTTGGCTGTGCCTGCCATGCCTTTGAAAGTTTTTAACTCTTGTGCATTGGCGTGTATTAGGCCTGCAAAGCCCCTAAAACCTTTTAAAAGGTCGTGCGCGAGATCAAAAACGTTTTTACCACTCACGCCAGTGCGCAATAGCAATGCCAATAACTCTACATCGGTCAAAGACGCAGGACCGAGCGACAAGATCTTCTCTCGCGGCCGCATATCGGGCGGTAATTGATGGATGGTGACTTTGTCTCGCATGGGAGCTAGAGCTTTCTACAATAGGCATTCTGTCAATTCAATATGTCATGTCAGCGTCTAGTCAACACCCTACCATTGGACACGGATCTTTTTTGACCTTGCACTACCGACTTTCGGGACCGCAAGGTGATGTCATCAATACGTTTTCTGGTAAGCCAGCCACTTTGTCGATTGGGTCGGGTGCCTTGTCTCCATCTGTCGAACAGCACCTCATGGGTCTAGCAGAAGGTGCGCACACTACCTTTGAATTGGCAGCTGGCGAGGCTTTTGGTGAACGCAACCCAGACATGCAGCAATGGGTGAGTAAAAAACTGCTCCATGAAATGGGTGAGCCAGATACAGAATATGCCGTCGGAGATGTGGTGCAGTTTCCGGCTCCAACAGGTCAAGGCTCATTTGCGGGTGCTATTCAGCAAGTGACAAATGACTCGGTTTTATTTGATTTCAACCACCCACTTGCAGGTCGGGCTGTGACGTTTGAAGTGCAAGTTATAGGGATTTTGTAGAAACTGAAATGCAAAGCTTACAAGAAATCGTCTTAGCTGAACCACGTGGTTTTTGTGCTGGCGTAGACCGTGCCATAGAAATCGTAGACAGAGCTTTATTGAAGTTTGGTGCGCCTGTGTATGTGCGCCACGAAATCGTCCACAACACCTATGTGGTGGAAGACCTCAAAAGCCGTGGTGCGATATTCATAGAAGAACTTGATGATGTACCTGCTGGTGCAACCTTGGTTTTTAGTGCACACGGCGTTCCCAAATCGGTAGAGGCAGAAGCTACGCGAAGAGGCTTTACAGTGTTCGACGCGACTTGTCCTTTGGTGACAAAAGTCCACGTCGAAGTAGCCAAGTTACACAAAGAAGGCTATGAGTTCGTGATGATTGGACACAAAGGCCACCCTGAAGTGGAAGGCACGATGGGGCAGTTAGCGGAGGGTATTTATTTGGTGGAAGATGTTGCCGATGTGGCACGTATTCAACCTAAGCAAACCGAGCGATTAGCTGTGGTGACGCAAACCACTTTGAGCGTGGATGATGCCGCTGAAATAACCGAGGCAGTGATAGCGCGTTTCCCCAATATTCGTCGCCCCAAAATGCAAGATATTTGTTATGCGACGCAAAACCGCCAAGATGCGGTCAAGGTATTGAGCGCGGAGGTCGATTTGGTCATCGTGGTGGGTAGCCCCTCTAGTTCCAACAGCAACCGATTGCGCGATGTGGCCCAACGCTACGGCGCGGAAAGCTACATGGTCGATACAGCTGCTGAATTGAAATCGGAATGGTTTGAAGGCAAAACCCGAGTCGGCCTCACAGCTGGTGCATCCGCACCCGATATCTTGGTGCAAGAAGTCATCGCTCGTATGCGCGCTCTAGGCGCGGTGTCGGTAAGAACCTTGGACGGTATTCAAGAGACGATTAAATTTCCCTTGCCTAAAGGATTGAAGT
>CAYFLF010000049.1:0-10508 GCA_964343725.1 uncultured Bordetella sp. | reverse complement strand
GGTGCTGATATCTCGGACGTAGTTGAGCGTCAATACCCGCGCCAAAGACAGCCTGATTTGGTCTTGTTGCACTTTGGTTTTGGGCACCAAAGACTCTTTGGTGAGTTGCATTTCCAGTCGCAACGGCCAGCTTGCCACCGCGGGTTTATTTAATGGCGCAGGAAAAGTTAGCGCCATGCCTTTTAGGTCGCTTTGCACCAATATGTCGGGCTGGCCTTTACGTAATGACACCGTTGCGTTGTAGTTGGTCGCGCCATTGGCTTTTTGCGCTAGTTTTGAAAACGCACCTAACTCACTGGCTTGCCGTAAACCTTCTGCTGTCACGCTTCCTTTGATACGCAACTGATCTGAGGCTTCTGTTTTGTTGGGATCAAACGATAGCCCTCCGTCAATCTGGGCATCTCCGCCAAAAACACGGGCTTTGAAATTCTTGGTGTTGAGACTTTGCGTATCAAATTGCACCAAGCCTCGGGCTTTGCTGAGAACGGGCACGCCCGGCATGATTTGCAATTCGTTGTCTTGCAAATTCAAACTCCCTTGTACCGATGTTTTGGCTAAGGCACGAACGGGCACATTGAGTTGCATTTTGAATTCGGCCATTCCTGTGGCTTGGCTCTTCTCAAGAGTGCGATTGAGTAAGTCATGGAGTGCCGAACGTGTCACCACGCCTTGCATTTCAGCCAATGGGCCTCGCGCTTGGGCTTTCACGGAGACGTCTAAGTCATTCACATGGGGCAATGACACCTCGATCTTGTCCCACACTAGTTGCGGTGCCCCCGCCAACTTTCCGGCACCCTTGAACTTCAAAGCGCTTCGCTCATACACCAATTCACCTTGAAGGGATGCAACCGCTGGCCATGTATTGGAAAGACTGGTGGGCTTACCCTTGGTGGGAGGTACATACGCGTATTGGCCATTTGCAATTTGCGCAACAACCCGAAACTCACCTAATTTCGGATTGTCAAAAGGCATATCTGCCAAGTTGCCTCGCAAACGCAAACTCCCTTGCGTAGCCATCCCCCCCAACAACGCTTCTTTTAAATACGTACGTGCATCCGCATCAATATAGATGGGCAAATAACGATGCAATTGCTTGATACTTAAACGACTGATATTGGCCGTGAGGTCTAACTCTCCTGGCCAGCGGTTTTCACCTTTGCCAGTTGTCCAAGTACCGCTAAATTCAGTCGAGGCATCTTCGTTATGTGCATGTCCTTGTTTGAATTGAACTGATATTTCAGGCTCTTGCTCGACACCACTTTTTGTATTGGAAGGTTTAATTTGCCAACTGATATTGGCAGAGGCTTGCTCTAGAGCGATCTTGGCTTCTTCCAACCCTTCTGGCAATGTCACGCTGCCTTGCCTGATGGCAATTTGTAACTTCCCCCCCTGTTGGGACAAGTCAAATTCCATATCTGCCCCAGCAACACCAGGAAGGCGGTGAAAAGGCGCTGGCGCTTTTGCATCCTGCAACCATTGAAGACCGAAAACAGAACCTTTGACTTTGTAATTCAACTGAGCATCTGCCTGTTGCGATGCAGGGCGCATCCAATTGGCACTGAGTTGATTGACTTTTCCTTTGGGCTGGGCAAGTTGAAGAATCTTTCGGATATCTTCCGAAAGAGGCAAGCGTTGGCTAATTTGCGCCAAGGCTTCTAAATCCAAACGATCGGCCGTCAAATTGCCGGTACGAAAGTCATCGCCCTGCCAATTCAATCGCACCACGCCGCCTGGCCAACGTTCGCCTTCTTGGGTATCGAAAACCAAATCTTGGCTGTTGATTTCGGTTTCACCATCAAGCCATTTCGCACCAATACGGCCGCTCACATGGCGTAACACCAAGGGCTTTAGGCTATCGCCCAATCGCGCGTCCACTGCATCAAGCGCCATGTCGGCAGTAACACCCTTCAATTGGCCTTGTACCCAGTCCGTCCAAACTCGAACACCACCTTTTCCCTCGTATATGGCTATACCGCGGTCAAACCGCAACCATTGGCGCAAGGAGGACAGATCAATGTCGGGGGCATGGGCATAGAGCTCTCCACTCCATAAGCCCAAATCGCCGCTGCGTTGAAAGGGATTTTGCGTAAATCTACCTTGCACCGACAGACGTTGCCCCAATCCAGCAGGAGGCGTCACATCTAAGCGCAATAGATGTTGGTGCACATTGTTTTGCATCACCACATTGACATGGGATAACAACAATTCTGGCGCGTCACGCTGTTCATCTCGCCAGCGCAAAACACCGTCACGGATTAAAAATTCAGGCTGAGAAAAAAACCAGTCGGCACCTGTTCCATCGTTGGCGTGTGACGTATCAAGTCCAGCAACCCAGATATGTCCCTCAACGTCGCGACGAATCTCGAGCTCTGGCTGGTCGATCACCAATTGCTCAAACTTACCGCGTATCAGGGATCGCGCAGATATCGCCACCTCTACCTGAGGCAATCGCAATGCTTCACGGCCTTGGGTATCAAATAGCTGGACATCTTGGATACGCAATTGCGGGGACCACCAACCGCCGATCACGCTGATATTGGAAATCTCTACCCGCAGCCCCAAAGTCTGAGATGCTTGTCGTTGCAACCAAGGCCGATAGTCATCTATTCGGGGCACAATCAAAAGATGCAAACTGCCCCACACCAGCACTAGCGTTACCCATGCAAACAGCAGCACCCACAAAATGCGTTTCATCACGCGGTAGATGCTGTCTATCTGGGAATCGCTCGTGTCAACAGGAGCGGCAGATTCGGGCGTTGGATTCATGGTGCTAACTAAGTGGATGGAATTATCTCTCGCGGCAACACAGACTTGAGCGCATATTCCCGCGTGGTTCAGCGCCTACGCCGACGTTATGCGCAAGAAATGTCGCTACTCCCCGCTGGCGCACCTACCCCTGCGCATTTGCAAACTTGCTTTGACCAACTTGCCAGCTCACATCCACCGGCAGTGGCATTGCGCATCTTGCGTCAATTGGTGTTCGAGCGCCTGGTCGTGATGGATTGCTGTGAGCAGGCCGATTTATCTGTGATTACCCATGCCATGACAGATTTGGCTGAGTTTTCTTTGGACATTGCCTTTTCAGAAGCCCAGCGCCAATTGGCTGAGCGCCACGGTACACCGCAAGTGGTTGGCGATGAACAAGCGCTCCTTTGGATAGTTGGCATGGGCAAATTAGGCGCCCACGAACTCAATGTCTCGAGCGATATCGATTTGATTTATGTCTACGACGAAGATGGCGAGACCACCGGCGCGGTTGATGCCTCCGGCATTCCAACTGGGGCAGGACGTATCAGCCACCATGAGTACTTCGCCAAAATCGTCAAAGCCATACAGACCATGATTGGCGAAGTCACGGAGCACGGTTGTGTGTTTCGTGTAGATCTTGCATTACGGCCCAATGGCAATTCGGGGCCCGTCGTGATTTCTCGCCAAGCTTTGGAAGAGTATTTTCTGGTGCAAGGACGCGAGTGGGAACGATTCGCTTGGCTTAAAAGCAGGGTGGTTGCGCCTCGCCATGCCATGGCAAACGTATCTGGTTTGCGCGATACGGTTTTGCCTTTTGTCTTTCGACGTTACTTGGATTACCGGGTGTTTGATGCATTACGCGGACTGCACCGACAAATTCGCGACCATGCCGCAACCCGCCACGCAGGCAGGCCAGAGCGCGCCAACGATATCAAGCTCTCGCGCGGAGGCATTCGCGAGATTGAATTCACCGTGCAACTTTTGCAAGTGGTGCGAGGCGGGCAATTTCCTGAGTTGCGTACCCGCGCCACTTGCGACGCTTTGCAGCGATTGCAAAACGCCAATGTCATGACCGCTGAGACGGCCACCGCACTAGAAAAGGCCTATGTGTTTTTAAGGCAAGTGGAACATCGCATTCAATACTTGGATGATCAACAAACCCATGCCCTGCCCACCCATCCAGAAGATTTGGCATGGATTGCCCAAACACTAGGGATAGCCGATGTGGCTAGCTTTTTGGCGCAACTGCAATCGCACCGCGATACGGTGGCAATTGAATTCGAAAGATTGCTAGGCACTTCCGAGGACAACTCTGAGGAAGCGTCTTCTACAAGAACCAAGAAGGCTTCTGCTTTCAACCATCCCGAGGCTTCAACGCCAGCCATTGCAACTGCTACAGGAACATTTTTTGATTTACCGAGTTTGCTACCCCACTTACAAGAAAAATTGCGAGAAAGGGTGTCCGATTGGATTGAGTTGCCTGCTGTGCGCGGCATGCGTGAAGATGCACTACAAAGATTGCTCAAACTTCTACAACGTACGCATCAGTGGTTAGAAGATTCGCGTATCACGGAGGAAGCAGCGTTGCGATGGTGTGACTGGATCACCCCCATGCTTCGCCGTGATAGCCATATTGCTTTGTTAGCAGAGCGTCCGCGCGTGCACGAACAACTCGTGCAATTGCTTGGGTTAGCGCGATGGCCTGCTAAATATTTGATGCGTCATCCTGGTGTGATTGATGAATTGGCTACAGACGCAATGCTCGCTGAGCGTTTTGACGCGGCGGCATTTGACAAAGAGCTTTCTTTGCGTCTGCATGCTTTGACATCCGCCCATGAAGACGATGAAGAGAGTTTGCTCAATGTGTTGCGCCGTGCGCACCATGCTGAAGTATTTCGTACCTTGGCGCGCGATGTACAAGGTCGTCTCACTGTGGAGCAAGTAGCAGATGATTTAAGCGCCTTGGCCGATTCTGTGCTGAGTATTGCTAGCCGCTGGGTATGGCAACGGATGAAGCAACGCCATCGAGACACGCCCCATATTGCCGTCTTGTCGTATGGCAAGTTAGGCGGAAAAGAGTTGGGATATGGCAGTGATTTGGACATCGTGTTTGTTTATGACGATGACCATGAGCAAGCAGGCGAGATCTATGCCACTTATGTTCGCAAACTCATCCATTGGTTGAGTGTCAAAACCAGTGAAGGCGATTTGTACGAAATCGATACTGCATTACGACCTAACGGCAACTCAGGCTTGCTAGTCACCTCTTTAGAGGCATTCACAGACTACCAAACCCAGCGCGGCAGCAATACGGCGTGGACATGGGAACACCAAGCGATGACGCGCGCGCGTAGTTGCTGTGGAGAGGCGTCTTTACGCGAGCGCCTAGAAGCCGTTCGCATCGATGTCATGAATGCGCCTCGCGATCACACGCGATTAAAAGAGGAAATCATCGCCATGCGCCACAAGTTAAGCGCTGCGCGTCCGGTCAAACCTGATCTATTTGACGTGAAGCACAGCGCTGGTGGCATGGTCGATGCGGAGTTTGCGGTGCAGTATTTGGTGTTGGCCTTTGCAAGAGAACACCCTGCATTGCTTGCCAATGTTGGCAATATCCAGTTATTGGAGCGCTGTGAACAAGCAGGTTTGCTACCCCCTGGTGTCGGTATAGCGGCAGGCAATGCTTACCGAGCGCTTCGCAAAGTGCAACACCAAGCGCGACTAGATGAGTTGGCAACACAAATTCCACTCACCGAAGCGCACCAATGGCGCGAGGACGTGTTGGCACTCTGGCGCGCTGTGTTTGAAAGTTAATGGGCGCGGATTTTTTGTACCAGCGCTGTCGTGGAATAGCCGGATACAAAAGGAATTGCTTGTGCGCGCCCACCGTAGGACATCACCAATTGGGTTTCAGCCAAAGTCGTCATGTCGTAATCACCACCTTTGACCAATACATCTGGGCGTAGCGCATCAATGATTTGATAAGGCGTATCTTCTTCAAACCAGGTGACCAAGCTGACGCTGGCCAAGGCCGCAATCAAGGCCAATCGGTCATCAAGGATGTTGAGCGGACGATCTTCACCTTTGCCCAAACGCTTGGACGATGCATCCGTATTCAACGCGACCACCAAACTTGTCCCCAAACTGCGGGCTTGCGCCAAATAAGTTGCATGGCCTCGATGAAGAACATCAAATACGCCATTGGTAAAGACAACAGTGCCTTTTTCACGCAATTCCGCTACACGCGAAACCGCATCTTGGGGTGAAGTAATTTTTGTTAAAAACTCTGGTGTGGCAAAGGCTTGCTGCATGGTGGCATCATTCTAGGCGTGTCAATTCCAGAAGCATTTCAAGGGAATTGGCTTGAAGGAATCACAAAATATCTATATTGCGCCATGATGCCACTATGAAACAAACACGCATTGCTTTTTTAATTTTATGGTTGGGTTTTGCCAATTGCACGACATCACTCGCTGCAAACGATGCCCCACCTGCAAGCGGAAATCCTTCTGCTGCATGTCCCAAGCTCTTGCAACACACCATGCTGCGTCTTCAAGACGAAAAGCCACAAGCGCTTTGCCAATATGCTGGACAAGTCGTTTTGGTTGTGAACACCGCCAGTTTTTGTGGTTTTACGCCGCAGTACAAAGGACTAGAAGCCCTTTATGCCAAATACAAAGACCGTGGTTTGGTGGTGCTAGGTTTTCCGAGTAATGATTTTTCACAAGAGCCCGAGAGCAACGCCAAGATCGCTGATTTTTGCGAAAACACGTTTGGCGTGAAATTTCCCATGTTCACCAAAACGGCTGTGCGCGGCTCTGATGCAATCCCACTTTTCAAACAATTGACCGAACAAACCGGCACCGCACCGAAGTGGAATTTCTACAAATACTTGATTAGCCGCGATGGCAAAACGGTCAAGAGTTATGGGTCAATTACAGGACCACAAGACAAAGGTTTTGTCAGCGAAGTCGAAAAAATGCTTGCGACAAAGGACTCCCGTTAATGCGCAAACGGATTGCCGTGATTGGCGCTGGCATTTCTGGCTTATCTGCGGCCTACCATCTACGTGAGCAGGCTGAAGTCTCTTTGTTTGAAGCAGGTGCGTATTTCGGCGGTCACACCAACACGGTGGATGTCACATTACCGAGTTCACAGGGAATGGTCACGCATGGCGTAGATACTGGTTTTCTGGTTTTTAATGAACGTACTTATCCGGGGCTGATTGGTCTTTTTTCAGACCTGCAGGTCAAGACATCTGCCTCTGACATGTCTTTTTCAGTTCAAACGCCCAATGGCATTGGACAAGCTGCAATCGAGTGGAGCGGATCCAACCTCAATACTGTATTTGCGCAACGAAGTAATTTATTTAGCCTGCCATTTCTAGGCATGCTGCGCGATGTGTTGCGCTTTAATGCTTTGGCCAATGACTTGGCAGATCGCGACCAAGATGATGCATTGATGCAACCCTTGGGTGAGTTTTTAGAAGCTCATCAGTTCGGACATGCATTTCGTCACTGGTATTTATTACCCATGCTCGGCTGTATATGGAGCTGCCCCACTGATCAAATGCTGCAGTTTCCTGTGGCCACCATGGTTCGTTTTTGTCATAACCACGGCTTGATCCAAGTGGTGAACCGTCCACAATGGTTCACTGTGACTGGCGGGGCTAAGCACTATGTTGAAAAATTACTGACGCATATTCCGCATCAATATTTGGACACGCCCGTCAAGCGCATAGAACGCAACGAAGTAGGCGCGCTTGTTTACACACCAAATGGTTCGCAGCTTTTTGACGCCGTGGTTTTAGCATGCCATGCGGACCAAGCTTTGTCGCTATTGGCACAACCATCGCAACAAGAACAGTCATTGCTCAGCGCTATCCGCTACCAGCCTAATATGGCTGTTTTGCACACGGATACATCGGTCATGCCTAGAAAAAAATTGGCATGGGCTGCATGGAACTATGAACGAGCACCCGATTTAGGGCGCGAATCTAGTCGTGTTTGCCTGCATTACTGGATTAATCGCTTGCAACCACTTCCGTTTTCGGATGACGTCATCGTGTCACTCAATCCAGTTCGTGAAATTGATCCAAACAAGATTCTGGGTAAATACGCGTATGCGCATCCCGTATTTGATTTAGTCGCCATCAAAGCTCAAGCTCAATTACCCAGTTTGCAGGGTCAGCAACACACTTGGTATGCCGGCGCATGGATGGGCTACGGTTTTCATGAAGACGGTTTTAAAGCAGGGCGTGATGCCGCTTGGGGGATATTGGCGTCATGATGACCACCCCGCATCAACCGATGATTGGATTTGGCCAAGTGCGCCATACCCGGCTTCGGCCAACCCGTCATGCATTTGCATACGGCACATTTTTTCTTTTACTGCCCATGCGATCGCTCTCCAAATTTGGTAGCAAAACGCTTGCGCTCAATCGTTTTGCCCCCATTAGCTTTCATGATCAAGACCATGGGGACGGTCGCGATGCCTCTCAAGGTGGCGCTCTCGCTTGGCTAGATAGCGTGCTTCACAGCGAAGGTATTTATGACGCAAATGGTGAGGTATGGTTGCACTGCTATCCACGTATTTTTGGTTTTACTTTCAAACCTGTGAGTTTTTGGTATTGCCATGATGCTTCTGAACGACTTCGAGCGATCGTGGTCGAAGTCAACAACACTTTTGGTGAACGCCATTGCTATTTACTGGACACACCGCATTGGGGTGTAGAGCAGACTGCCAACAAAGTTTTTCATGTGTCACCGTTTTGTAGCGTAGAAGGAAAATATCGATTTCGCTTTATGCGCACCTCCGATCGCACGGTTGCTCGCATTGACCATGATGACGAATTGGGTCCGCTGATACAAACCAGTGTGAGCGGTCATCTCTATACATTCACCCCACGCATGCAATGGAAAGCCTTCTTTCGCTATCCTATGCTCACGCTGATGGTGGTGATACGTATCCATTGGCAGGCTTTTAAGTTGTGGCGCAGAGGCGTTAGCTTTTTCTCAAAACCCACACCACCGCAAGATTTTGTGACCCGTTGATTCGTTTGATACCCACAAATGACTATGTCAAATTCAACCAATTTTGTGAAAGCTGATGCTTTGCATGAATCCATGCCAACATCCGTTAAGCGTATTGTTGGTTTGTTGGAACAGCTTCAACATGGCGTACTGACCGTGCAGTGGCCAGATGGTCAGTTCTCTCAATTTGGGCAAAGTCATGGTAATGCCCTACACGCCAATCTGAAGTTACACAACTGGACCCCACTTACCCAAGCCATGAAATCCGGCGATATTGGATTTGCGGAGGGTTTTATTGCCGGCGATTGGACATCGAGCGATGTCACGAGCCTCTTGCGACTGTTCATTGCCAATCGCAAACAGATAGACGATTTGGTATATGGACATTGGTTGGGTCGCTTGTATTACCGAGTCAAGCACTTATTGAAGCGCAATACTCGCAGCAATAGTCAAAAAAATATCCAAGCCCACTATGACTTGGGCAATGACTTCTACCAACTGTGGTTGGATGAAACCATGAACTATTCTTCCGCATGGTTTGAAGGCGACTTTTCGCGCACTACCTCTCAAGCGCAAAGCGCCAAAGTACGCCGCGCCCTACAAATGGCAGGCGTAAAAGCGGGTGACCGCGTCATGGAGATTGGTTGCGGATGGGGCGCTTTAGCTGAAATGGGGGCATGCGATTTTGGTGCAACGATGTATGGCGTCACGCTCAGTCACGAGCAGCTGGCATTTGCGCAAGAGCGTTTGCATAAAACCAGTGGGCAAGCCGCTAGACAACTGCGCTTACAAGACTATCGCGACATTGATGATGGCCCCTTCGACGCCGTATGTTCGATCGAGATGATCGAAGCGGTAGGACAAGCGTACTGGCCTGAATACTTTGCCACCATTGCACGATTGCTCAAACCTAGTGGCAAGGCATGTGTGCAAAGCATCGTGATTGACGACGCTCTGTTTGAGCGCTATGTCCTGAGCACAGACTTCATTCAGCAATATATCTTCCCTGGTGGATGTTTGCCTTGCCCCAAAGAGTTTCAAGCGCAAACCGAACGTGCAGGTTTAAAAATTGTCGATTCCATGTCTTTTGGTTTGGACTACGCTGAGACACTCAGACGGTGGCGTATTCAATTTCTTGAACAAACCCCCAAAGTATTGCAACTTGGATTTGATGAGCGCTTTATGCGCATTTGGGAGTTTTACCTTTGCTACTGCGAAGCCGCGTTTGAAGAACGCAATATTGATGTAGTGCAATACACCCTAGCAAAGATTTAATATGCCCTTAAACCAACCCATCACCCAGTGGCAAGGCCGAAGTGTTTGGCTAATTGGTGCATCCAGCGGGATTGGTTTGGCAACTGCTAAAGCCTTACATGCTGCTGGTGCGCGTGTCACCGTGTCTGCGCGTAAAACAGATTTGCTCCACACATTCGTTGCATCACACGCTGGGTCACAAGCCATTGCTCTAGATGTTTGTGATGCTCAAGCTGTCCATGCTGTCGCGCAACAAGTTGCACAAACCCACGAGATTGACGTCGTGGTGTATTGCTCGGGATATTACAAAGCTGTTCGTGCTACCAAATACTCACTAGAAGAGATGACCTATCACCAAGATGTGAACTATCTGGGTGTTGCGCGTGTGCTCGATGCCGTATTGCCTATATTGCTTGATCAAAAACGCGGCCACATCAGTTTGATTGCCAGTGTTGCCGGTTACAGCGGGTTGCC
>CAYFLF010000048.1:0-10651 GCA_964343725.1 uncultured Bordetella sp. | reverse complement strand
AAAGTCGTTTTGGTGATGGACCACTATGTGCCTGCGCAAGATGATGACGCCAAACGAATTGTGCAAATTGCACGCGATACTGCCAAAGTATGGAAGCTTCCCCATGTGATTGATTCCGAAGGAATTTGTCATGTTGTGTTACCGGAGAGGGGGCATTTAAAACCAGGAATGATGTGCGTGGGAGGTGACTCCCATTCACCTACTGGCGGTGCTTTTGCGACCTATATGTTTGGTATTGGTGCCACAGAAATGCTTGGCGTTGTGGTGACAGGTGAAATTTGGGTGCAAGTGCCACAAACATTTCGCATGTTATGGAGCGGACGTCTTGCGCCAGGCGTTTGCGCCAAAGACATGATGTTGCACATGATTGGCCAATTGGGTATGAATGGTGGCCAATACCAAGCAGTCGAATTCGCTGGAGAGGCCGTGACGGCATTAGGCATGCAGGAACGCATGACGCTGTCTAATATGAGCGCAGAGTTGGGTGCGCAAGTTGGATTGATTGCAGCAGATGATGTGACATTGGAGTATTTGCAAGGGGTTGGGGTACATCCAAAAGATTTGGAATCAGCTCATGATTGGCATAGTGACCAGAATGCAACATTCCAAGACTTTCATTTCTCTGCATCTGATTTAAGCCCGCAAGTAGCAGCGCCACATAGTCCGGCCAATACCAAGCCTGTTGGTGACTTCCAAAATACTCCCCTTAATATTGCCTACATTGGTGCTTGCACAGGGGCAAAATTGGAAGACTTGCGTGCAGCAGCTTTTGTGCTGAGGGGTCAAAAGATTGCTAAGGGTGTCCGACTTTTGGTGGCGCCCGCAAGTGCGAAAGACCAGGCTCAAGCAGAAAGTGAAGGCGTGATGCAGATATTGCGAGATGCTGGAGCCAACGTGCTGCCAAATAGTTGTGGCGCTTGTGCTGGATATGGGGCTACTTTTGAGGATAACGCCACAGTTATCTCAAGCACTGCAAGAAACTTCAAAGGACGTATGGGGCCTTCTAGCGTGCAAGTGTATTTAGCATCGCCCTTCACAGTTGCTGCTTCAGCACTTCGCGGAAGCATCAGTGATGTCAGGGAAATGCTATGAGTGCCGAGCTATCTAGAGTTTGGAGGCTAGGGGCTGACATCGATACAGATGCCTTGGCACCAGGTGCCTATATGAAACATGGAATGGACGTCATAGCCCAACATTGTCTAGAGGGTGTGCGTCCTGAATTTGCGAATCTTGTTAGTCGAGGTGATGTCATCGTGGCAGGGCCTAATTTTGGAATTGGCTCTTCGCGTGAACAGGCCGCTGGTGTGTTGGTGCACTTGGGTTTAAAAGCAGTAATTGCACCGTCTTTTAGTGGCTTATTTTTTCGTAACGCTTTTAATTTGGGATTACTTTTATTGACGTGTGAAAAGTCAGAGCAAATACAAGAGGCAGAATCAATCACCATATTACCTAGCGGTATTCATCGTGCAAATGGAGAAACCCTATCCTGCCAACCCATTCCAGATTTTTTGATGGCAATGGTACAGGCGGGGGGACTAATGAATGTTTTGAAATTAAGAAGCCAAGAGAAGCGTAATGCCTAAATCTATCGAACCACAAGCCTTGGACCCTGTCACGCTCGCTGTACTCAAAGGTCGTTTGGAACAAATTGCAGATGAGATGGACGCCACGCTGTACCGCAGCGCTTTCAATCCCATCATTGCAGAAGCGCACGATGCATGTCATGGTCTCTACGACGCTGAAACGGGAGATACCTTGATCCAAGGTAAATCTGGCTTACCTGTTTTTGTGGGGGCCATGTCTTTTGCGGTTCGTGTAGCGGCTCGAGCTGCGTCCGAGCGGGGCGGTATGGTCGAAGGAGACACATGGCTGTTCAATGACCCGTATGAGGGCGGAACGCATGCCAACGACTTCAAATTAGTGCGTCCATTTTTTAGAAATGGCAAATTGTTTTGTTATCTTGCTTCAGCAGCACATTGGCACGATGTAGGGGGCGCCGTTCCAGGTAATTACAACCCTGCTGCGAATGAATGCTGGCAAGAGGCAGTGCAAATTCCACCAGTGCGCATCGTGAGGGAAGGTGTATTGGACCAAGACGTATTGGCTATTTTGCGTGCAAATACGAGACTACCTGACAGTTTATGGGGTGATCTCAACGGTCAATTGGCTGCATTGGAATTAGGTGTCAAACGCTTACATGGTTTGTTAGATGAGTATGGCGATCAAAAGGTTTTGCAGGCCATGCAAGAACTTAGAAAACGTGCCTTGGTTCTGATGCGTGCGCATATCAGCGATTTACCTGATGGGGTCTATCGATTTGAGGATGTGCTCGATAACGACGGAATTAAGAATGACTTTCTCACCATTGCATTGGATATGACGATTGCTGGCGATCGAATGACGCTAGATTTTTCGCGTAGTTCGCCTCAATGCGCTGGCCCTGTCAATATTTCCAGAGCAACTGCGGTCGCTGCTTGTTATGTCGCACTCAAACACGTCTTTCCCGATGTTCCCGCTAATGCAGGTGTTTTAGATGCTGTCGACTTTGTAATGCCAGATCGGTTGGTCATCACTGCTGAACGTCCAAGACCAGTTGGTGGTTATACCGAAACTATTTTGCGAATGATCGATGTCATTTTTAGTGCAGTGGCGCTGGCAGATCCCAAACGCGCTGTTGCCCATGCATATGGCACGATCAATGCACTGTCCATTGCTGGCCATCGAACAGATCCCGTGCGCAAAGGGCAACGATGGGTCATGTTCAGTTTCTTTGGTGGAGGTCATGGTGGCCATAGCGATGGTGATGGCTTAAGCCATGGAAATGCGCCGATTTCGACTGCAACTATTCCACCCTTAGAAATTTTGGAGGCTGCCTATCCTGTGTGTTTTACCCAATGGTCTTTACGTCCTAATTCCGGAGGGCAAGGAAAACACCGAGGTGGGTTAGGAGCGGTATACGAAATCGAGTTACTGGAAGAGAGCGCAGAAGTTTTTATTTTTGGTGAGCGCGGTAGGGCCGCACCTAAAGGAATTGCTGGAGGGGCTAACGCCTTGCCCAATGTTTTCTCTTACCTAAACAATGGCAAATGGAGTCAACCCCCAATGGCCTCCAAAATGCTTGGCATCCATCTCAAAAAAGGTGAGCGTGTGAGGTTGGAAACACCTGGTGGTGGAGGTTGGGGTTCGTTTTCCGAGAGAGAAGTGACATCGCGCACAAAAGATGAAGCTATGGGCTATGTGACTAATGCGCAAGTCTCACCGATGAAAGCGAAGCTATGAGCACACTTCAAAACCCAACAGCCCATTTAGTGGTGGGGGTAGATGTAGGTGGAACCTTTACCGATTTGTTTGTATTGGATGAGCGTGATGGAACTGCGCAGATCATCAAAGTTCCTTCTACACGAGGTGAAGAAGCGAAAGGCTTTATGAATGGAGTGGCGCGTATCAGCGCTAACCCAACTCAGGGTGCTGCATCGCCTCTAGCAACTATCGTGCACGGGACTACGGTAGGTACGAATGCTTTACTTGAACGGAAGGTGGCACGAACCGGCATGATCACAACGCGCGGTTTTCGCGATGTTTTGGAGATGCGGCGTCGTGATCGACCTCAAACTTGGGGACTAAGGGGAAGCTTTGAGCCCATAGTGCCAAGAGATTTGCGACTTGAAGTGGATGAGCGTGTTTTGGCAGATGGAAGCCTGCATACGGCTGTCGACCTACAGCAGGTTCGTGCGCAAACGAAAGCTTTGTTGGATGCTGGTTGTGATGCGGTTTGTATCTTCTTTATCAATGCCTATGCCAATCCAATCAACGAACAGCAAGCGGTTGCTGTGGTCAGAGAGATGTGGCCTAACCCTTATGTGACTGTTGCAAGTGAAGTTCTGCCAGAAATACGAGAATTCGAGCGCTGTTCTACGGCCACTTTGAATGCTGCACTTCAGCCTGTCGTTGGGAGTTATTTGGCAAGGTTGGAAGACGATTTGCGTCAAGAAGGATTCTCTGGCGAATTGTTGATTGTTCAAAGCAATGGTGGGGTGATGTCACGCGCAACTGCTTGTGATGTGCCTGTAAGAACTGCTCTATCGGGACCTGCTGCGGGAGTGATTGCTTGCGCTGCAGTAGCCCGCGCTTCTGGTTTTCCCAATGTGATTACGGGAGATATGGGCGGCACATCGTTCGACGTCTCTCTGGTGGCAGGTGGTGAGGCTGCTTTGGCAGCCCAAACCTCTATCGAGTTTGGCTTAGTGGTTCGCTCTCCCATGATTCAGATCGAGACCATTGGTGCTGGTGGTGGTTCGATTGCCAGTGTCGATGCAAGTGGCATGTTGCAAGTGGGACCGGAGTCTGCTGGAAGTAATCCTGGCCCTGTTTGCTATGGAAGAGGTAATACGCGACCTACAGTGACAGATGCCAACGTAGTACTTGGAAGAATTGCTGCAGATCGCCCCTTAGGTGGTGGTTTGCTCCATGCATTAGATGCAAAGTCTGCAGAAAAAGCGATTGAATCATGCATTGCAAAGCCTTTGGGATTGGATACGCTAGCCGCGGCAGAGGCTGTTTTAACGGTTGCTAATGCCAAGATGGCGGGTGCAATTCGTGTGGTCTCGATTGAGCGTGGTCATGATCCGCGTCAGTTTGCCTACATGCCTTTTGGTGGAGGAGGGGCGCTACATGTATGCGCCATGATGCGAGAGGTTGGTGTAACAACAGGGATCGTGCCACGTTACCCTGGGGTGACCTCTGCTTTGGGATGTGTCATGGCTGATATGCGCCATGATGCAGTTCAAACGATTAATAAACCGCTTGCAGAATTAGACTTGATGCATCTCAAATCGCTTTTGGCGGAATTGGCGGATGCATGCCAAAAGCGCCTGGATTCCGCTGGGGTTCGATTTGCAAGTATTCAGCAAATCATCACGCTCGATATGTTGTACATGGGGCAGACTCATACATTACAAGTGAACTTAGACGCAGTCGAAATCACACACCACCATATTCAATCGGCATTTGAAAAAACGTATCTTGCATCCTTCGGACGGATCCTGAGTGGTATCCCCATACGCGTGATGAATTTAAGGTATGCACGGGTAGGTGTTCGACCTAAGTTTGATCTGACTATCTTGGCACCCCAAGGTGCGGGAAGCACTAAGTCAATAGGAACACAAAAAGTGTTTCATGCAGGACAGTGGTGGGACGCTAAGCGATATGCCAGACTAGACTTGCCCGTGGGGTCTGAGATCACTGGTCCTGCGATATTGGAGCAAGCCGATACAACAGTTTGGTTGGAGCCAGGTTTCCTCGCGCGAGTGGACGCACTTGGTAATTTATTGGTGGAAAGGGTTGTTCAATGAACCAAGACATACAAAGTCGAATGGCCTTGGTCATTGTGGATCTACAAAATGATTTTTTATCGCCCCAAGGCGCTTATGCCCGCGGTAAAACCGTGAGTGCTGATGCGCAAGCCTTGCCACAGCGCGTGGTACCTGTTGCACAAGCCATCAAGGCTCACCATGGACTAGTGACTGCCAGTCTTTTTACCTTGTGGCCGAATACTGCGGGACAGCCGATGATCTCACCGCATCTTTTAGAGCGCAGACCTTTTTTACAAAAAGGCGACTTTGCACCAGGGAGTTGGGGACAATCGAATGTAGATCTAATTTCGCCTTGGGTGGATGTAGCTGTTTGCAAAGTCGCGTATTCAGCCTTTTTCAATACCCAACTTGATTGGGTACTCCGCAGAGCTGGAATCAACAAGGTCATCGTTTGTGGAATCGTGACCAATGGCGGCGTGGCTAGTACGGTGCGCGATGCGCATATGCGTGATTACGAAACGGTGGTGCTTAGTGATGGATGTGCCAGCTTTACCCAAACTGCCCATCAAGCCGCATTGACGGATATGTCTTCTGTAGCTCAAGTGGTGACCTGCGAACAATTTTTAGCAAGCCTATGAGTGCTCGCGTGCATCGCGTGCAGAGCCTTGATGCACCCGTGCATACGGCGGTGGCCATCGTGGGTGCTGGTGCATGTGGATTAACAGCGGCGCTGACTCTCTCTCAAATAGGGGTGGAGTGTGTTGTGCTTGAGCGTGACCAAATGCCCACTGGTTCGACTGCCTTGTCATCTGGATTCATTCCGGCGGCGTGCACACAGGCACAAAAATCTTTAGGCATTGAAGACTCAGCCAAACAATTTGCGCAAGATATTCAAACCAAGGCAAAAGGAAATGCATCTGCTACTTTAGTAAAAGCTTATACCGAGGCTATTGGACCTGCCCTAGACGCTTTGTCGCAATATCACGGTATTCCCTGGCAAGTGCTTGATTCCTTTTTATATCCTGGCCACTCCGTACATCGAATGCACGCTGTACCAGAGAAAACAGGCGCTGCTTTGATGATGCGATTACAAAATGCGGCAGAAGCAGCAGGTGTTGTGGTATTGACTGAGGCGCGCGTTGTAGATCTTTATATGAATGACTCCGATGTAGTGTTAGGCCTTGGTTTTGTTCGGCCCAATGGTGCATTAGAAAAACTAAGTTGTAAAAAAATCATATTGGCCTGCAATGGATTTGGAGGCAACCCAGATTTGGTGAAAGATTATTTACCCGAAATGCGTGATGCACTATACGCGGGTCATGTAGGTAATGACGGAAGCGCTATCCAATGGGGCAGGGAAGTGGGTGCGCAATTGGCTGATCTAGGTGGTTATCAGGGGCACGGCTCATGGGCCGTGCCGCAGGGTGCCTTGATATCGTGGGCCTTGATGATGGAAGGTGCAATTCAAATCAATAGTTTGGGAGAACGCTTTCACGACGAAACACAGGGCTACTCGGAGGCTGCTGTTCAAGTGCTTGCACAACCCCAAGGTTTAGCTTGGAATATTTTTGATGAAACTATCCTGAAATTCGCACAAGATTTTCCTGATTTTGCCCAAGCGCAATCGGTGGGTGCCGTGCATAGTTTTCAACAACTAGAGGAACTTGCGAACTTTGTAGGTTGCCCTGTGGCGAGATTAGCCAAAACAATTGAGAGTGTGCATGCTGGTGTAGATCCACAAACAGGTCGGATATTCAAGCGAAGCCTCTCTTTTCCGCTACATGCCATTCGTGTTACGGGCGCTTTATTTCATACCCAAGGGGGGCTTGATATAGACGCCAATTGCCGTGTGCTTCGCACTGATGGCAATGCATTTCCGAATTTGCTTGCGGCAGGAGGTGCTGCAAGAGGAGTTTCGGGAAATGCCGTATGGGGATACTTATCTGGAAATGGTTTATTGAGTGCCATTGCCGGTGGTTATATCGCAGCACATTCAGCTGCCACGGGGTGAAGGAACTAATATGGAATTAAAAAATCGTTTGAAGCAGGCTGATGTATTGTTAGCACCAGGTGTGTATGACGCATTGAGTGCTTTGATTGCAGAGCAGGCTGGTTTTGAAGCGCTTTACTTATCTGGTGCTTCGATTGCCTACACACTTTTGGGAAGGTCCGATATTGGATTGACAACGGTGACTGAAGTTGTCAATACCCTTTCGCACATCACGGACCGTGTGAAAGTACCGGTAATTGTGGATGCTGACACAGGATTTGGTAACGCGCTCAATACACAGCGCACGGTGCGTCACCTAGAACGTGCGGGTGCCAGCATGATCCAACTTGAAGATCAAACCTTTCCTAAAAGATGTGGTCACCTAGACGGAAAGGGCGTTGTATCCGTGCAAGAAATGGAAGGTAAATTGCGTGCTGCATTAGACGCTAGACACGCATCTTCGACGTTGATACTGGCGAGAACGGATGCACTCGCCATTGAGGGATTTGACAAAGCATTGGAGAGGGCCGAGAGATATTTGGAGTGCGGTGCAGATGCTATTTTCATCGAAGCAGTTCGAACGCCACAGGAGATGGATATCGCCTGCCAGCGTTTTGCTACGCGAATACCTATGTTGGCTAATATGGTTGAAGGTGGTAAGACTCCAATTCAAAGTGCGCAAGAACTCGGCGCGCGTGGCTACAAAATTGTGATCTTTCCTGGTGGCACGGCACGTGCTGTTGCGCACACATTAAAGGCATATTACGCCAGCCTTAAACAGCATCAAACTACATTGCCTTGGCAAACTAAGATGCTTGATTTTGATGGATTAAATGAAGTGATTGGAACAACTGACTTGCTCAATCTTGGTAAAAAGTACGACAACTACTGAGATTAAAACCAAGTGTTGTGATGTTGAGACCTATTCACAAAGCATGAGAAGAGGCGTAGCAAAAACTAATGAAGCTTAACGGTTGGTTGAGTTTGCTTTGAGAGCATGCGTGCAAGTGTGTTAAGAGTAGTTTTGCCCAAACCATGAATGGCAAGTTCGTGTAATTTGTAAAGTGATAGGTACATCAATTTTGCAAAGTAGCCTTCAATCATGAGACTCTTACCAACCAGTCCACCCATCATGTTGCCTACTGTGCTGAATTTACCAAGAGATACTAAAGAACCAAAATCTCGATAACGGTAGGATTTAAGCGGCAACCCTGCTAAGCGACGCTTGATTTGTTGGACCATCAGCATTGCTTGTTGATGGGCAGCTTGTGCGCGTGGAGGGACGATACCAGCGCGTCCGCCATCTGCATCAGAACAGGGGCAAGCGGCACAGTCACCAAAAGCAAAGATGTTTGGATCTAGCGTTGTTTGCAGAGTGGGAAGAACATGTAATTGGTTGTTTTTATTGGTTTCAAGGCCTCCAAAATTCTTTAAAAAATCGGGGGCTTTCACGCCGGCAGCCCAAACGACTAATTCCGATTCGATTTCTCTTCCATCCACCATTCGGATTCCTGTAGCGGTGACTTCCATCACTTTGGAATTAGTCAGTACCTGAACTCCAAGACGCGTAATAAGATGTTCGGTTGCATGTGATAAGCGAGGGGGAAGTGCGGGCAGTATTCGTTCGGCTGCTTCTATCAGGCTGACCTTGATATCTTTATCGGCATCAATACGGTCTAGTCCATAAGTCACTACCTCACGAGTTGTACGATGTAGTTCTGCAGCTAGTTCAACTCCAGTTGCACCTGCTCCAATAATGGCGACGTGTAATTGCCTTTTGTGGATACTTTCTTTTTGATGGTGAGCGCGTATACAAGCATTTACCATCTTTGAGTGAAATGATTTTGCGTCACCTTGTGTTTCAAGCTTTAGCGCGAAGTCTTTGACTCCTTTGGTTCCAAAGTCATTGCTCAAACTTCCGATGCAAATGACAAGGGTGTCATAAGCAATGTGTTGAGGCGGAGTCACAGCCAATCCATCTTCTCCTTTGTATGGAGAGAGCTCAATTATTTTTTTCTCGCGGTCAATCCCGTTTAGTTCACCAATACGAAAGCTGAAATGGTTCCAATGCGCCTGTGCCATATAGTCCACTTCATGATCGCCCCAGTCCATGCTTCCTGCTGCAATCTCATGGAGTTTCGGTTTCCAGATGTGCGTTCTGTTTTTGTCCACCAAAATAATATGGGCTTGCTTTTTTCGACCTAAAGTTAAACCCAGTCTGGTTGCAAGTTCAAGGCCTCCAGCTCCTCCACCCACAATGACAATTTTGTGTTGCATGTTGATTGTTTCCTTGTGGGATGCGCGCTGTATCTTGGTGAACTAGTTTATCGACGAAATGTTCAGTAGATAGGTGTCTGAGTTCAACTTATTTCGCCTGAATTCGATGGGAATTTGTAAGAAGCATAACGGACCAAAGCATTTGCTAGGGCAAGAATAAATATGGTTGCACCAAGTAAGAAAATTTCCATATTGGCTTCATGTTTATTCACTAAATCAATAATTAAACGGGTGACGGCCGTAATGGCGACGTAAATCAAAAACCTGACAGGCATATGGTTTGTCTTAAAGTAAATGCCAACCATTGCGCCAATTTCTAAATAGATGAACAACAAAAGCAGATCTTGAATGCTGGAGGATCCTTTTTCGATGATGTGATGGAAAGTCGTGGCTGAGGACCAGACGGTCGCTGCGCCAATGCCAAATAAGGTGATCCTGTGAAAAAGTGAAACCAGCAGATTGCCTGCTGAGTCGGTCCATTTCTCGGTAATATGTAATAAGTCTGTATTAATATCTTTGTTGCTATTCTGAGATGTCATGGTGTCTCCTTTTGCGCTTAATTGACCTTCTTTCAACAGAATCACTCACAAAACGCTTAAACTGAAAAAATCACAATTTAAAGCCACTTGCAATATGACAACCGTTAAACAATGTATTGATCAGAAAAATAATACTATCTTTTCAGTTTCTTCAAAAGCATTTGTTGAAGATGCGCTCAAAATAATGCGTGACAAGAGAGTTCGTGCAGTTTTGGTAGTGGATGATCAAAAGCTTGCTGGGATAGTGTCGCAAGGCGACTGCGCTATCAAGGTGTTGCTGCCGCATAAGGATCCTCGGACGACCTTGATCTCTGAAGTCATGACCCCCAATCCGCTAACAGTGGGGTTACAAAACACCCTTGACGAGTGCATGGCCATCATGGTTCACAAACATATCAGGCATCTGCCCGTTATCGAGTCATCTAAGCTTGTGGGCGTGGTGTCGATTGGCGATATTGTTAAACATGTTATTGAGCTTCAGGGAAGTCAAATTAAATTTTTAGAAACTTATATCAAAGGGCATGGGGGTTGAT
>CAYFLF010000047.1:0-10823 GCA_964343725.1 uncultured Bordetella sp. | reverse complement strand
GATGGTGAAGGTGCTACCAAATTCATCACCGTGCAGGTGGAAGGGGGGCGCACCAATGCAGAGTGTTTGCAAGTGGCTTATGCCATCGCACACTCCCCCTTGGTCAAAACAGCCTTCTTCGCGAGCGACCCTAATCTAGGCCGCATCTTGGCGGCTGTGGGCTATGCTGGCATCACAGACTTAGACCAAACCCAGATTGATCTTTATCTCGACGATGTACACGTAGCTGTGAAGGGTGGTCGCAATCCTTCATACAAAGAAGAAGATGGCCAGCGTGTGATGCAGCAATCTGAAATCACTGTGCGCGTAGTGCTTGGCCGTGGTGCTGCTAGTGAAACAGTGTGGACGTGCGATTTAAGCCACGAGTATGTGAGCATCAACGCGGACTATCGCAGTTAAAAGCAGTTAAACGCAGTTAAATCATTTCAACCTGAAGTCTTCCCAATCTGAGTCATCTCCATGGCAACCGACATGTCTAGTAATTTAGAACGCGTGCTCCAACGTGCTGAAGCTTTGATGCAGCGCATCGAGTCGGTTTTGCCTCAACCCTTAGAAGCACCAGATTGGAGTGCGAGTGTGGCTTATCGTTACCGCAAGCGTAGCAGCGGCCATGGCACCCTTGAACCTGTGCGCCATATCGCACCCATGCGTTTGGATGATTTAAAAGAAATCGATCAGCAAAAAGAAAAAATCCAGCGCAATACGGAACAATTTGTGAACGGATTGCCTGCTAACAATGTGTTGCTAACTGGCGCGCGTGGTACGGGTAAGTCTTCTCTCATCAAAGCATGTTTGAACACCTATGCACCTCGAGGCTTGCGTTTGATCGAGGTCGACAAAGCTGACTTAGTCGATTTGCCCGACATCATCGAAGTCGTTGCCTCGCGTGCAGAAAAATTCATTGTCTACTGCGACGACTTAAGCTTTGAAGACGGCGAGCCTGGCTACAAAGCCTTGAAATCTATTTTGGACGGCACAGTTGCCGCTTCGACGGCCAATGTGTTGGTCTACGCCACCAGCAATCGCCGCCACCTGTTGCCCGAGTACATGAAAGAAAACCTGACCTACACACACACCGACGATGGTGAGGTGCATCCCGGTGAAGGCGTAGAAGAAAAAATTTCACTCTCCGAACGTTTTGGTTTGTGGGTGAGTTTTTATCCATTCAGCCAAGATGAATATTTGGCCATTGCAGCGCAGTGGTTGTCTTCATTTGGGGTGAGTGTTACTGCAATTGAGGCCGCCAAGCCAGAGGCTTTGGTATGGGCGCTAGAGCGTGGTTCGCGCAGTGGCCGTGTGGCTTACCAGTTTGCGCGCGACTATGCGGGCAAGCATGTAGTGGCGCGCTAGTTGCTATTCAAGCCATTCAATATAGTCGCCCTTTAAAGTTGCGCTGTGTCTTCCACTGAACCCATCCGTGTTCGTGTCGTGGATGCGCAATTACCGCGCTCTATCGATCGCCAGTTGGTGCAAGTTGCTGTGGGGGTACTGATACGGAGTGACGGTGCATTTCTTTTGACCAGTCGACCACCAGGCAAAGCCTATGCAGGCTATTGGGAATTTCCAGGCGGTAAGTTGGAGTTGGGCGAGACGGTTATGCAAGCTTTAGAACGCGAACTGCAAGAAGAGATCGGAATCACGATCGAAGATGGCGTTGCTTGGAAGACGGAGCAGATCGACTACCCGCATGCTTTGGTGCAGTTGAATTTTTGCAAGGTGAGCCGCTGGTCTGGCCAATTGCAAATGCGTGAAGGTCAGGCGTATGCATGGCAACAACTGCCAGTCACCGTCAAGCCCGTATTGCCTGGCACTTTGCCGGTGTTGGAATGGTTTGCCAATGAGAGAGCGTTTGTTGGAAATACCGTGGCGGAGTAACGCCAGACAAAGTTACCTACAGACTCATCAAGATCACAATTCAAGATACCAATTAGACGCAGAGCGCCATCTCAAATGGCACATCATCGGTGCTGTGCTGCAAACGACCATCGCCGTCTTGGCGCATCATGCGTACCCAAATCATCAAACGATTGCCGCTGATTTCTGGAATAAAACCAAGGCTTGGGTCAATGGCCACTCGCATCAGCATAAAACGTCCTTGCGCGAGGGATTGTTGAAACTGACCACCCATGGCCATCATTTTTTGGGTCGTGCCTGTATCGCGCATCAAAGACAGCAACAAATTGACGGAAGCGTTCATGGGTTGAAACACGCTAGCCCAACGTTGGATGTCAGCCCTGCGTGCGCCAGAGTCTTGGTGCTGCCATGCATGGTAAGCAGGTAAATCAAAAGAACAAGTGCCACCGGGAATCGTGACACGATTACGCAATGCAGTGAGCCACTCGTTGTCGAGAATGTTTTGTCCAATCTTGCCGACCGCAGCATTCAAGCCAGCAAAACAACGCTCGAGTTGATCTAACAACTGGGCAAGTGCCTCTTCTGAAACTGAAGGGTTACCACGCAGGGCGGTGAACTGTTGCTTGTGGCGTTCAAGGTCTTTGAGAATGTCTGATTTGAGATCAGTTCGTCCACCTGCTTCGACCAATTCAAACAAAGTGGTCAGTGCAAAGTGGTTGTCTAGCGGGGTGTCACGTAAATTAAGCGATTCAAAACGCTTGAACAAATGCTCTAGACGCAAATAGGTGCGAACGCGTTCGTTAAAGGGATGTTCGTAAAGAATCACGTGAAAAAACGAATAAAGCAGCGTCGATAGTGACGCCCGCCATCATACCGTTAGCGCTAGCGCGTTTACCTCTTGTTGTAACTGCTCTAAATTGAGCCCTTCATTAAAGACTATCCAATCTGCTGCAGCCAATCGTTGTGCTCGCGTCGCTTGTGCGCGAATGATGTTTTCCACGGCCTCACGGGTCAATCCGCTGCGCTCCATCACACGCTTAATTTGCGTGTTCTCAGAGCAATCCACCACCAAGACCTTGTCGACCTGCTTGCGCCAACGTGGGGATTCCACTAATAAAGGAACATCGAACACCAAAAGCGTGTGCCCGGCTTGAAGCGCTTTTTGCGCTTGCGCTTGCGTGGCAGAACCAACTAGCGGGTGGACGATAGCCTCGAGGCGTAACTTGGCGCTGGGGTCTGAGAAAACGAGCGCGCGCATCCGATCTCTGTCTAGTGATCCGTCTGGGGCGACAAACTCCTTACCAAACTCTGTGGCAATCGCAGGCATGGCACTCCCATTAGCAGCCGTGACGCTGCGCGCAATGGCGTCAGAGTCAATCACCGCGGCCCCACGCGATGCCAGCATCTGGGCGACAGTGCTTTTGCCACTGCCAATGCCGCCTGTTAAACCGAGTCGAAGGGGCGAGGGTGCTGTCATAGCAACCAGTTTATGTAAAAAAACACATCGGCCCCACCTCCAAATGCCTGCACGGCACCTGCGAGGGCTAAAAATGGCCCAAAAGGCAGATAGCCACCACGTTCTAGGCGTCCTGTGTACTGCAACCAGATGCCGACCAAGGCACCGCCCACGCTCGCGAGCAAGACCAAAGGGATCAGCGCAAATGGCCCAAGCCATGCACCTAAAGCCGCAAGTAATTTGAAGTCCCCCGCGCCCATGCCTTCCTTGCCAGTGAATCGCTGAAACGCTTCGGCGACCAACCACAAAGATGCGTAGCCCGCAATCGATCCCCAAACAGCGTGTTGCACAGAAACATCCAGCATGCCCAAGCTACTGGCCAAGAGTCCTAGCCAAAGCATGGGTAGCGTCAATGCATCTGGCAAATAAGTGGTTTGCCAGTCGATGACCGATAAGGCGAGTAAGAAACTCATGCAAACAGCCCAAACCATAGCTGTGGGCAATGCATTCCAGTGCCAAGCGCACAAGATCCACAAACATGCATTGGCCAATTCAACTAAGGGGTATTGCTTTGAAATAGGTGCTTGGCAAAACCCACAACGACCCTTCAAGACAACATAACTGAGAAGGGGAATGTTGTGCCAGGGCTTGAGTGGTGTTTGACAGGCTGGGCAGTGGGATCTTGGAAAACTAAGCGTTGCTTCCTCGACACCCTCTAGCATGCGTGGCAGCCGATAGACCACGACATTTAAAAAACTGCCTACGACCAAGCCCAACACCAGCATGAGCAAAATTTCTGGCGTGCTCATACCACGTTGCCTAATTCGAAGATGGGCAAATACAAGGCCACCACCATCACGCCTACGATCAATCCCAGCACACTGATCAGCATTGGTTCCATGAGGCTAGATAGGCGTGCCACTGTCGCCTCCACCTCGGCTTCAAAGTGATCTGCGGTTTTGCTCAGCATTTGTTCTAAGGTGCCTGATTCTTCGCCAATAGCGCACATATGCACGACCCATGGACTAAAAAGATGTTCAACACTGGCCATGGCTTTGGCCATAGAGCGGCCGCGCATCACATGGCTGCGCATGAGTTCGCTGGCGCTGGCGTACAAGCTATTGCCTGTGACGCCCCTCACCGCCCCCATGACTTCGTTCAAGGGCATACCTGTTGCAAACAAGGTTGCCATGGTGCGGCTCCAGCGCGCGATGCAAGTTTGGCGCACCAAAAGACCGACCACTGGTACGTGCAATACAAAGGTATGCCAAGGTTTTTGCCATCGCGTGGTGGATTTCAGAAGTTTTTGAACTAGCAACACACTAACTAAGAAGACGGCAACGACCCATCCGCTGTACTGCACGCACGCATGGCTGAGCGTGATCACCGTCCGTGTGAGCGCAGGTAAATCCGCATGAAAGGCGGCAAACGTGTTTTCGAATGCGGGTACGACATAGATGAACATCAGCAACATAACGGTCAAGGCTATCACGAGCACTGCGATGGGGTAGGCCATGGCCGCTCGCACGCTACGTTGTAGCTTTTCAGTTTTCTCACGATGCTCTGCCAAGCGCTCGAGCATGGTCTCGAGCATGCCTGCTGCCTCGCCAGCAGCCACGACTTCGCAATAAACGTTGCCAAATACCCCTTGCCTGCGTAGCGCAAGGTGCAGGGCAGAGCCCGATTCAATTCGCCTGCGTATGGCGCGCACCACGTTTTTCGGTTTGCCACTAGGCATGCCTTGGATGACGATATCCAATGCTTGTAACAAAGCCACGCCTGACTGCAGCAAAGTAGCCAATTGCCTGGTGAACTGCGTGATGTCACGGCTACGCATCTCAGGTCAGTGACAAAACTTCTTGCGCTGAGGTCACGCCTTGCAAGACCTTGCGCCAACCAGCCTGCCGCAAAGTGCGCATACCTTCTTGCTGGGCTTGTGCGTTCAAGGTGACAGCACTGCTCCCCTGCAAAATCAATTGCTGCAGGGTTGCCGAAATGGGCATGACTTGGTAGATACCGACGCGCCCTTTGTAGCCCCCATCGCACGCGTCGCAACCCTGTGCTTGGAATATCTGCGACGACTGCGAAGAGGCTTGCTTGCATTGGGGGCACAAGCGCCGCACCAATCGTTGGGCGATGACGAGATGAACACTAGACGCCACTTGAAAGGGCGCCACCCCCATATGCCCAAGGCGTTCCAAGGTGCTAGGCGCATCGTTGGTGTGTAAGGTGGAAAGCACCAAATGCCCCGTGTGTGCAGCTTGGATCGCGATCTCGGCTGTCTCGGTATCTCGAATTTCGCCGACCATGATGACGTCTGGATCTTGTCGCATGAGCGCGCGCAGGGCGTTGGCAAAGGTCAGCCCTGCCCGTTCGTGGATGCTCACCTGATTGGCGCCGGCTAAATAAATCTCACAAGGATCTTCGACGCATGAGATATTCACCTCTTCGCGGTTGATGTGTTCTAAACAGCTGTAGAGCGTGAGGGTTTTGCCTGAACCCGTGGGACCCGTCACCAAAACCATTCCATGTGGGCGTGATATGGCGTCCACGACCAATGCTTGGTCTTTGTCTTCAAAACCTAAGGTGGATAAGTTGGGCCGCTCTTGGCTGGGGTTGAGCAGGCGTAAGACTATTTTTTCGCCATGGACGGTGGGCAATGAACTGACCCGAACATCGACTTGGACTCTATTGAATAGGTATTGCAGACGACCATCTTGTGGCAAGCGCTTTTCGGCAATGTCCATTCTTGCCAGCACTTTGATGCGCGAGATTAGGGCGTCACGCATAGCCAACTGGGGTTGGGCGACTACCTTTAATCGCCCATCGATGCGAAAACGAACCCTGAACGATTCGGCCCCCGATTCAACATGGATGTCAGACGCGCCTATTTCCAAAGCACGTTGCAATAGCGCGTCTAATTGTTGAACCGCACCACCTTGGTGCTGATTGGGGATTTGATGAAGGAGATGGGCCACATTTTGATTTGCTTGAATATTAAATTGTCGGAATATTTTTAATTGGATGAGAAAGTGGCAATCAAAAATAAATGGAGATTGGCTTTTTTTAGAGAAATACAATCAATATTTCTGGCTTTGTGCCGATATCTCACGTTATGCACAAATTTATCGTCTCCATCCTTCTCGCACTCGTTGGCACGTCTGCGCCAGCGGCTTGGTTATTGATGGACGATAACTACGGTAATGCGGACGAATATTACGATTCTGCAATATCGAGCAAGGGCGGATTGTCAACCCTACGCACATTCATGGTGTTGCCGATAAGGGCTCAGGTGCCCGTTTATGAGCCAAGTTCAGAGCCCAAAGTAAAACTCAAACTCTATAACGCTGAATTATCGGTATATGACATTGATTGCAAAAAAAGAACCATCCGATTAACCAGCCGAAGTTTTTATGCAGATCGAGACGCCAAAATCCTGATGGTCACCCACGGTTATAAAGATACCTTTATTCAAGAAAGTAACTCCAGATTTGCCCAGCAATTCAAGGTGACAACGGTTGCCCCTGAATTACCTAAAACCGTCAAAGTACTCACATTGGCCTGCAAACTTTAATGAGTTTGTAAAAAAGATCGTCCCCATATGGCTGACTCACCTGAACCCAACGCAACCCTCGACGCAGATCCAGCGGTCCATGATCCCAAGACTGCGGCTGATAGCGCTAAGCCCACTACTGGGGCGCCAGCCAAGGCTGCCCCTGATGCCGCGAGCGCTCAAGCCGCTTCTCCTCCAGATGACGATTTGCAGGCCTTGATTGAAAAAGTAAAAACCACCATCACCAATAGTTTGGAAGAAAAAGATTTCGACAAGCAATTACGCAAACATATTAAAAAGATAAAAGGATGGCAAGATTGGTCAGAGCACGCCAAATCGGCTTTTGCCCATATGTGGGCGGCTCAATTGCTCCATAACAAAGCCGTCGATATTAAAAAAGCAAGCGAAATGGATTTCACCCCAGTGACGGGGGATTCCTATAAAAAACTGGTGAGATCCTTAACCCATCGGGTACGTTTTTAACAAAATATTAATAATATTGATATTTAAACTCAATATTATTGAAGGCTATCATTAGGATGAATTTAAATATATAATTCCCTTCTATTTATTATTAGGAGAATTATCCATGGCACGATCTACCGTTGCTAGCCAATTAGCAGCCCTACGTAAACAACGCGAATTAATTGCCAAAAAAGAACAAGCTTTATTGAGCAAAACCCACGACAAAGTCTTAAGCAAAATTGTCCAATTGGCTAAAGACGCTGGTTTAACCGCTAGCGATATTTCCAAAGCCTTGGGCTCTGGTAAGGCGACTAAGGCAGCTAAATCCCCCAAATCTGGCAAAAAAGGCACTTTGGCTGGCAAAAAAGTCGCGCCTAAGTACCGCAACCCTGCCAATGCAGATCAAACCTGGACAGGCCGTGGCGTTTCACCTACTTGGGTGCAAGAATTAAAAAGCGCCGGCAAATTAGACACCGCACTCATCGCCGCCGCTTAATATTCAGTCTTGATTGGATGCAGCCTTTCCCGATTTAAAGAGTTGCATATTATTCGACAGGCTCCACAAAGCCACCCATAATAGGGTGGCTTTTTTACTGGGGAGCGCTTGTATGTTCAGGTCTTTTGCATTGGGAGCTTGTTTGACCTTGGTTTTGGGGGTGGTGCAAGCTGCCTCGCCCTATCCTACGGTGCCCTTAAAAGACCTTCCCGACGGCTTGCGTTCCACTTGGCAACAACTAAAGCCTGAAATGAATCAATTCAGCCACTGCGCGGCTGCATGGGATAGCCAAAATGACGGCGATCGCATGGTTTTTAAATGCTCGATCTACATCAAGATGTCAGCCGAGGGAGAGCGTCGCGCCATGCAGTATTGCGAAGAAAAGCGTGCTGAAAAGAAAGTCAACGCGCCTTGCCGTTTGGTGCTTCCTTAATTTAATTTGCGGCGGATTCCAGCACCAAGTGCCAGTTTCAATATATTGCGCGAAATATATTGAAAAGTGCAATATTTAATTTAAATCAGCTTCGCGAGAGATTGAGCTTTTGCATTATCTGCTCGGTCGTCTCGACAATAGGTTGCGCGGCTTGCACTAGTTTTTCAATATCGCTAGAGCGTCCTGCCCAACTATCTGCCGCGTCCAATATGGCGTAAAAATCGGTCAAATCACCTATTTCATAGGATTCGTCTTGCGCTTTCATCATTTCAATTAAGGTGATGTAGCCCAAAAAATAGAGGCCATACATTAAAGAAACAGACGCATTGAAAGACAGTTGATATTCTTCTACCAATTCGGAAAACATTTCCCGAATCGTATTGATCGTCATGATTTCATGTGGGTCAAAACCAAATTCTTCCTGAAAATGCTCGCAAGCCTTGTCCCATTGCTGCATGCTGTCTGCGTATGGGGTATCGGTGTCGTGCATAAGGGTGGCCTTTCAGCTTCGTCTTACCAACATTTGGGACGCCAAATCATGCAAGGCGTTTTTATAAATACCATCCGGAATATATGCCAAAGCCGATAAGGCGCGTTCGGCCTCAGACAATGCGGCAGAACGGGTAGCGTCAAGCGCCCCCGTTTTGCGCACGATGTCAGCGATTTCATTCAACCCGTCGACCGAGCCATTTTCAATCGCCTCTTGAATCAAGCTGCGTTCAGCGGGGGTGCCGCGTTGCATGGCGATGATGAGCGGCAAGGTGCTTTTGCCCTCGCGTAAGTCGTCGCCGAGGTTTTTGCCAAGTTCTATCGTGCTGCCGTCGTAATCGAGTAAATCGTCAATCACTTGGAATGCAGTGCCCAAGGCTTGGCCATATTCGGCGCAAGCGTCTTCAACCGCTGGAGGGCTTTTGACCAAGATCGCTGCCAGGCGTGTGCTGGCTTCAAATAATTTGGCAGTTTTAGAGCGAATCACCCGCAAATAAGCGGCTTCGTCCAAGCTGGCGTCGTGCATATTCATCAATTGCAAGACTTCGCCTTCTGCAATCACATTGGTCGCTTCGGCCAATATTTCCATCACCCGCATATCTTGGGCATCGACCATCATCTGAAAAGCGCGGGAGTAGAGAAAATCCCCCACCAACACGCTGGCGGGGTTACCAAAACGCTCGTTGGCCGTGGGACGTCCGCGTCTGAGCGTCGACTCGTCCACTACATCGTCGTGCAGCAGGGTGGCGGTGTGTATAAATTCGATCACAGCGGCCAAGTTATGGTGCTGCGTGCCTTTGTAGCCAAGTGCGCCCGCCATCAGGAGCAGCAAGGCGGGCCGAATCCGCTTGCCTCCTGCCGAAATGATGTATTGCGACACCGTCCCCACCAAAGCCACCCCCGAGTCGAGACGCTGACGGATCACGCGGTCGACGGCCTCCATGTCGGCAGCGATCAGGGGATGGGCAGTGTTTTTGGGGGCTGACAAGTGGAAATAGGGTGTGGAGGCTTGCAAAACTTGGCTCTGAGAGCCTTTGCGACGGTCGATTATAGGGATTGGTATGAAAACTCAAGTATTGCTATAATCTTTGGCTCTGCGGAAATCCGTCCGTAGAGACAGTTCACTCGTCTAGAGGATTCATATGTACGCGGTCATAAAAACCGGTGGCAAACAGTATCGTGTTGCTGCTGGCGAAAAAATTAAAGTAGAACAGATTGCTGCGGATGTGGGCCAAGAGATTGTGTTAGACCAAGTATTGGCAGTCGGAAACGGCGCCGAACTCAAGGTTGGCACGCCTTTGGTGTCCGGCGCAACAGTCAAAGCCACCGTCGTGGCACACGGCAAGCACGACAAAGTGCGCATTTTCAAAATGCGTCGTCGCAAGCACTATCAAAAGCGCCAAGGGCATCGTCAGCAGTTCACCGAATTGCAGATTGCTTCCATCAACGGATAAGGAGCACTGAAATGGCACAGAAAAAAGGCGGCGGCTCTACGCGCAACGGGCGTGATTCCAAGCCCAAAATGCTCGGTGTAAAAGCTTTTGGCGGTGAGTTGATCACTGCTGGCGCAATCATCGTGCGCCAACGTGGCACCAAGTTCCACCCTGGCACCAATGTCGGTGTTGGCAAAGACCACACGCTGTTCGCTTTGGTGGACGGACATGTGTCCTTCAATGTCAAAGGTGCATTGAACAAACAGGTGGTGAGCGTTACTCCGGTCTAAGCCCCACGCGCTTTCCCCGACAAAGCCCCGACTTGTCGGGGCTTTCGTTTTTAACGCGCTTTATTAAACTCACCCCATGAAATTTGTAGACGAAGCCTTTATCGACGTTGCCGCTGGCGACGGCGGGAACGGCTGCGTCTCGTTTCGCCACGAAAAGTACAAAGAATTCGGTGGCCCCAACGGAGGTGACGGCGGACGTGGTGGACATGTGTTTGCTGTTGCAGACCCCAACCTCAATACCCTCGTTGACTTTCGTTTTTCCCGTCGCCATGAGGCCAAGCGCGGCCAGCACGGTTTGGGCTCCGATATGTTCGGCCATGCGGGCGATGACATCACCCTCAAAATGCCTGTGGG
>CAYFLF010000046.1:8936-10829 GCA_964343725.1 uncultured Bordetella sp. | reverse complement strand
TTCATGGATTGAATGGCCTCTGCCACTTCTGTAACCAAAGCGGGCCCTTTATAAATCAACCCTGTATAGATTTGAACCACATCTGCACCAGCTTGTATCTTCGCTTTAGCGTCGTCACCACTCAAAATGCCGCCCACACCAATGATGGGAAATTGAGGTCCCATAGCTTGACGCAATTGCCCAATGACTTGGTTACTTTTCTCCAAAACAGGTTTGCCAGACAAACCCCCAGTTTCTTGACCGTAGGGCAGGGTGGAAACCGCATCACGCGCCAATGTGGTGTTGGTGGCAATGACTCCCCAAGATGGTGTGGAGTCTGATACGCAGTGCTTTTGCAGCGTTTTGGCAATCACCGTGATTTGCGCTTCATCTAAATCAGGCGCAATTTTGATGAAAACAGGCACTTGCTTGTGGTGACGTTCGCATAGCTCAGCCCTTTTGGTTGCGAGTTGCGCGATCAAAGCGTCAAGGGCCTCATCGCTTTGAAGTTCACGCAAGTTTTTGGTGTTGGGGCTCGAAATATTGACAGTGATGTAGTCCGCATGCGGGTAGACGCCCTCTAAGCAAATGAGGTAGTCATCAGCGGCGTTTTCAATCGGGGTAGATGCGTTTTTACCGATATTGAGCCCTAAGAGCATTGGGTGCGTATGCGCTTTTTCACGGAAATGCGCTTTTTGCACATTGTGTAAAAAAGCGTCTAAACCTTCGTTGTTAAAACCCAGTCGGTTTATTAGCGCTTGGGCTTTTGGCAAGCGAAACATACGAGGTTTGGGATTGCCAGGTTGGCCTTTAGGCGTGACGGTGCCGACTTCGACAAAGCCAAACCCCATCGCATTAAATGCATCAATGCATTGGGCGTTTTTATCTAGCCCAGCGGCGAGTCCTACGCGATTAGGGAATGTGAGTCCTGCAAGCGTGATGGGGTCTTCAACCCTTTCCTGTGCATATAAGCATTGCAGGGGAGTATTTTGCGTTTTCGCAAGCATGGCAAGTGTGTGCTCGTGGGCAACTTCAGCATCCATCGAGAACAGAAAAGGGCGGGCCCACGAATATGGCAAGAACGACATGGATAATCTCAAACTTTGATGACAACAGGATTTTCGCCCATGCGCACGCCCGAAACGAATGCCACCCTGACCCAAGACGATTTAAAGACCTTGGTGGGGCAAGCTGCTTTGCAATATGTGGTGCGCGGTGAGATGGTGGGAGTTGGAACCGGCTCCACGGTGAACAAATTCATTGATGCTTTGGCGACTATCAAAGGCGACATACAAGGTGCGGTTTCAAGTTCGGTAGCTTCTACTGAGCGTTTGCGGGCGTGCGGAATACAGGTGTTTGAGGCGACAGAAGTTGATCAGTTGTCGGTCTATATCGATGGCGCTGACGAAATTGATCACCACGGTTACATGATCAAAGGCGGTGGCGCTGCGTTAACGCGCGAAAAAATTGTGGCCGCGCAATCGAAGAAATTTGTTTGTATCGCGGACGAGAGCAAACTGGTAGAGACTTTGGGAGCTTTTCCATTGCCCGTGGAAGTTATTCCCATGGCGACTGCACGATTGATCAAGCAGTTTGCTGCAATGGGAGGCAGGGCAACTGTGCGTTTGAAAGATGGAAAACCATTCATCACTGACAACGGTCAACATATCTTGGACGTCACAGGCTTACAAATTAAAGATCCGCTGGCGTTTGAGACATCCATCAGCCAATGGCCTGGCGTGGTGACAGTGGGTGTATTTGCCTATCAAAAGGCGCAGGTCTGTTTGCTAGGAACTGCTAGCGGTGTTAAGACTTTGACATTCGAATAAAACTTCGCAGAGTAATCACTATCAATTACCCATACCTTGATGTCTTAAGAGTGCATCCAATTGCGGCTCTCTGCCTCTAAAGGCT
>CAYFLF010000046.1:0-8836 GCA_964343725.1 uncultured Bordetella sp. | reverse complement strand
CATACCTTGATGTCTTAAGAGTGCATCCAATTGCGGCTCTCTGCCTCTAAAGGCTTTGAACGATTCCATCGCTGTTCGGCTTCCGCCTGCTTCCAAAATAGCTTGGCGATATTTGCGGCCTGTTTCAATATTGGGTGACCCATCGGGTGCTGCTGTTTCTTCAAATGCAGCATAAGCATCTGCACTGAGCACTTCAGCCCATTTGTAGCTGTAGTAGCCTGCAGCGTACCCGCCAGCAAATATGTGGCTGAAAGTATGGGGTGTTCGAGACCACGATGGGGGTTGTAAAACAGAGACTTCATCGCGTACTTCTTGCAAAATTTGCATGAAGTTTTGTGCCTTTTCGCCTTCGCAGTGCAAGCGCATGTCAAACAAGGAAAACTCAATTTGACGCAAAGTTTGTAAGCCGCTTTGAAAGTTTTTGGCGGCCAACATTTTGTCGAACAGTTCACGAGGTAATGGCTCGCCCGTGTCAACATGCGCTGTCATATGGCGCAATACTGACCATTCCCAGCAAAAGTTCTCCATGAATTGGCTAGGGAGTTCAACAGCATCCCACTCCACACCACTGATGCCAGAGACATCACGTTCATTGATTTGCGTGAGCATGTGGTGCAAACCATGACCGCATTCGTGGAAAAGAGTGATCACATCGTCGTGGGTCAAGAGCGGGGGTTTGCCACCTGTGCCCTCTGCAAAATTGCAGACCAGATGCGCGACAGGGGTTTGCAGTTGTTGGGTATCGGGTCTAAGCCAGCGTGCCCGCACATCGTCCATCCAAGCGCCACCACGTTTTCCATTGCGAGCGCCAGGGTCGAGATAAAACTGACCAATCAGCGCTCCAGAGCGTTCAATCCGATAAAACTCAACGCCCTCATGCCAGACAGGTGCTGTGTCTTTGCGGATACTGACTTCAAACAGCGTTTCGACAATTTTGAACAAGCCAGCCATGACTTTGGGGGCGGTGAAATACATCTTCACCTCTTGTTCGCTAAAAGCGTAACGTGCTTCTTTCAGTTTTTCACCGATATACGACCAGTCCCAAGCTTGTGGATCTTTCAAATTCAACTGCTTTGATGCGAACTCACGTAATTCAGCAACGTCTTTTTCTGCATAAGGTCGTGCGCGCTTGGCCAGGTCACGCAAAAAGGTCATCACTTCGGTGGGTGATTGCGCCATTTTGCTAGCCAGTGAAACTTCAGCGTAATTTGTGTAGCCCAAAAGTTGGGCTTCTTCGTGTCGCAGTGCCAATATTTCTTGAATGCACTTGGTGTTGTCTTGCAGGTCAGTCTTGTCTTCTGGTGTTGAAGTCGAAGCTTTTGAATTTGAAGTCTTGTCTTCTGGACTTGATGTCGAAGTCTTTGGACCAGCAGGCTTGGTTTCAGATTGATCTGAAGCCCGCGTGACATACGCGCGATACATTTTTTCGCGCAGTGCAGAGCTATGCGCAAATTGCATCACTGGCAAGTAACAAGGCATCTTGAGGCTGAGTTGATGACCTTGAAGCCCAGCTTTTTCTGCATTGGCTTTTGTCATTTCTAAGACATCCGATGGGACGCCGGCAAGTTCTTCGGTTGTGACTAGCAAACTCCATTGGTCGGTGGCATCTAGTACGTTTTCGCTAAATTTCTGACTCACATCCGCCAGACGTTCTTGTATTTCAGCAAATCGCACTTTTGCCTGCCCTTGGAGTTCTGCACCAGATAAAACAAAGTTACGGACTGCCAATGTGTGGGCGCGTCGTTGTTCAGAATTGAGGGATTCAGAGGGAATCGCTTTGTATTTGGCGTACAAACGTTCATCAGAGCCCATGCGGGTGTAAAAAGCGGTGACGCGTGGCAAGGCTTCTGTATAGGCTGCACGCAGTTCGGGTGAGTCGGCTACAGAATGCAAGTGATTCACAGCGCCCCAAGCGCGACTGAGTTTTTCCACATTCACATCCAGGACCGAGGCCATTTGGCTCCAGTTTGCAGGATAGTCAGCTGCGGTCACCGTTTCCAATGCTTTTTCAGCATTGGCGAGCAACACGTCTAATGCAGGGGCAATATCCGCAGGCTGGATGGCATCAAACAGTGGAAGATCAGAGAAATCAAGAAGTGGGTTCGCTTTGGTCAGCATGGATATGGAGTGACTAAAAAAGGGTGGACAAATTATTTGTTCAAAGGCTAATCATGAATTGGCTTTTGATGAGTCTTCGTGACTCAAGAATTAGTTAGGGTGTGTTGGGCAGATTCCAAGGTATTGACCAGCAACATCGTGATCGTCATAGGACCCACCCCGCCCGGAACAGGGGTGATGTAACCCGCAACCTGTTTGACGCCTTCAAAGTCGACATCGCCACACAGTTTGCCTTCGTCATTGCGGTTCATCCCTACATCGAGCACGACTGCACCAGGCTTGACCATGTCAGCAGTCAAGATATGGCGTTTACCAACGGCCGCCACAATCACATCGGCTTGCAACGTAATGTCTTTGAGATGGGTGGTGCCACTATGGCAAATGGTCACGGTGGCGTTTTGTTGCAAAAGCATCAAAGCCATGGGTTTGCCAACAATATTGCTGCGACCAATGACAACTGCATGCTTGCCCTTTAGAGAATACCCAATGCTCTCGAGCATCTTCATGCAGCCATAAGGCGTGCAAGGCCAAAAGCCTTTCATGCCCGTCATCAAAGCTCCGGCACTGGCGATATGAAAACCGTCCACATCTTTGGCAGGACTAATGGCCTCGATCACCTTTTGTGCATCAATATGCGCGGGTAATGGCAGTTGAACCAAGATACCGTGGATGGAGGCATCAAGATTGAGTGCGTGGATACGTTGAAGGAGGGCAGCCTCGCTCAGCGTTGCGTCATATTTCTCCAACACGGAATGAAAACCAGCTTCTTCGCAGGCTTTCACCTTGTTGCGCACATACACCTGACTCGCAGGGTTATCGCCCACCAATACAACGGCAAGTCCTGGTTTCACTCCTTGAGCGGTCAGTTTTGCAGCATCTATGGCAACTTGTGTGCGAAGTTGTTTGGAAAGTGCGTTTCCGTCAATAAGCTGTGCGGTCATATGCGTATGGTTGAACTAGATTGTGATTGCTACAAATTGCGCCAGAACGTTTCCAATTGAAAACGCCCGTCAGAAACGGGCGTATCCAATCAGACTCTTTGCAAAACTTCAAGCTTTGGCAGCGGTTTGCCCCAAGGCTGTTTTCAGCAAATCTGCCACGGTGTTGGCATTGAGTTTTTCCATGATGTTGGCGCGATGTGCTTCTACAGTTTTGATGCTGATGCCAAGGTCGTCTGCAATTTGTTTGTTCAAGCGACCCGCAACGATACGCTCCAATACTTGGGCCTCACGGGTGGTGAGTTTGGCCATTAAAGCGTCACGGTTGGCAGCTAACTGGTGATCGGCAAAAGCATCCTTGGCGCGCTCGAGCATGCGCTCTACCAATGCCACTAGCTCTGCTTCCTTGAAAGGCTTTTGGATAAAGTCCATGGCACCTTTTTTCATGGTGTCAACTGCCATTGGCACATCACCGTGTCCAGTGATAAAGACAACAGGGAGTGGTGATTTACGTTCAATCAGTTTGTCTTGCAATTCAAGCCCTGACATACCACCCATGCGGATATCAACGATCAAACACGCGACTTCGCGTGCGTCATAACGGCTGAGGAAGGTTTCAGCTGAATCAAAGCAGCGTACGCGGTAGTCCTTGCCTTCTAGCAACCATTGCAATGAATCGCGCACGGCTTCATCGTCATCGACCACATACACCGTACCTTTTTTGGGAATCAGACTCATGTAAAAAACTCCAGATTAACGAGCAGGTATCCAGAATGAAAATCTGCAACCCGATATTTGATTTGCATTGTAGAGGTTCTCGGCCTTCATTCTGCCTTCGTGCGATTCAATGATGCTTCGACATAAATTCAACCCAATTCCCATACCTTCAGCTTTTGTAGAAAAGAAAGCTTCAAATAATCGGTCCATCACTTCGGGTGCTAGGCCACTTCCGGTGTCAGTGACGCTAAATTCAATGACAGAGACACCTTGTTCCATTCGCGGAACTACTTTGAGTTCAACTTGACGGCGCGCAAATGGTCTCTGCGCCGAGTCAATCGATTCAGCAGCGTTACGCATCAAGTTGACCAACACTTGTTCAATCAAGATGGGATCTACATGGACTTGTGGCAGACGACTAGCAATCACTTGGCTCAGGCGTACTTGTCGCCTTCTCAGTTCAATACCAGCGAGCTCCACAGCTTCAGAGATCAATTGTGGAACGCTAGATAAGCTGCGATTGGGTTCGCTACGTTTTACAAAACTTCGAATGCGCTGAATGATCTGGCCAGCGCGCTGTGCTTGGTGGGCTGTCTTCTCCAGCGCGGTAATCATGTCTTCTTCATTCAAATTTTTGGATTTGATACGAGACACCATGCCGTTGCAGTAGTTGTTGATGGCGGTCAAAGGCTGGTTGAGTTCATGCGCCACGCTTGACGCCATCTCTCCCATGGTGATGAGTCGGCTTGCCGTTTGCGCACGTTCTGCTTGCGCTTGTGCTTGCTCTTCCGCTTGGCGACGGGGTGTGATGTCAGTTGCAATGACGATTTGAGCGAGTCGGCCGTCAACCCAGTTGAGGTAGCGCGAACGTACTTCTAACCATTTACCTAAGTCAGGCAAAAAGATTTCAGCGTTCTCACTTTGAACTTCTTGTAAATCGTCTATCGGGAATCCAGCAAGAGGGTCGTTGTCGTCTTCATCAACGCCAACGGTGGCGAGTTCGGTAGTGGTGTTTTGTGTTGTGCGTGGAAGGCCAGCTTGCATCACCAGACTCAAATGGCCTTTGGTCGTGGGGTCGAACCATTTTCGGTAAAGCTTGTTGGCAAATAAAAGTTCTTCGCTGCCAAGTGGCGCTACGGAAACAGAGGCGTCTAGGCCCTCCAAGACGGTTGTGAAGCGATCATGCGCCGCAGAGAGTTGTTGTCGAATGCGGGTCGGCTCTGTGATGTCAGTCATAGACGTCATCCAGCCTGTTTGTTTACCCATGGCATCGACCAAAGGGGATACATATAGGCGAGCGTCAAACAATTCGCCATTCTTGCGTTTGACCCGCACTTGAAGTCCGTTAGAGGTTTTGTTTCCTTCGAGTTCTTCCTCTATTTGGGAAGTTAAGCGATCTCGGTCTTCTTCTGGCCAGTAGGGAAATGGCGGAAGACAGCCAACTAACTCAGACTCAGACCAGCCCGTCATTTGGCAAAAAGCCGCATTCACATAGGTGATGCGACCTTTCAAGTCCATCGCCCGCATGCCTGTCAGGATGGAGTTCTCCATCGCTCGACGAAAGTTGGTTTCTGCCATCAAAGCTTGTTGCGCTTGGACACGGCGCCGTGTGTGACGCCAACTGCCTATCAGCAGCCACGCGGTCATCGCACTCAAAATAGCGACCAGCCAATACACCCCATCGCTGATCATGCTGGGCGCGGTTCGATAGGTTTGCGCATGAATAGACAGGGCATATCCCACCGGCATGACGGGAACATCGTATTCATTGGTTTTGAGTAGCCAAGGCAACACCTCGGTCACGCGCGGTTTGGCTTTGTTGGCTTGACCTGCTAGGACGTTATTTTTGTCATCGCGTAGCGAAACGATGTATTGACCGCTAATTTCAGGCGGGATGGCGTAACGCAAGACACCTTCTAGCGAATATTCCGCCACGATCACACCCCCGAACGCGTTTTGGTCCAAGATGGGGATGTGCAGTTGCAGTTGCGAAAAAGGCGCAGGGCTGGCTTTGTCGTAAGTGATGGGTTTGGAGTAGATGGGTTGCTTTAACTCTTTGCTGAGTTGGAACACATTGACGACTCTGGGATCATTCATCACAACGCCTGGATACAACTCCACCAAGGCATTGGCGTTAGAACTAGACACGCTGATCACCACCCGACGCTGGGTATTGAGCCACGTCAGGCTCGAGATTTCGGGGGTCTCATCGATTATTTTTTGGGCGATTTCGATGAATCCTCGGGTGCCCAGTCTTTGGACAGTAAGGTCTTTGGATAGCCTCAGTAACTCTTCTTGTTTGTCTAGGAGCCTGAGTCGTAGACGCTGTTGGGCGTATTCAACATCACGCCGCACGAGTTCCTGCTCTCGGTCAATCTCCTCGTACTTGATGTACCAAAAGACGCTGGTGATTGCCACCATGAAGACCAGTACAGAAATGAGCGGAGCCAGAAAGGCAAATCTGTCCTGACGACTTGGCGTTTGCGTGCCCCACCATTTGCGCCAGGCAACGGTTATCGGCTTGTTGATGTAGTACTGAAACTGTCTAAACATTGGGTTTAATTATGATTGGCTTGATATTTTCATAATATAAAAACACATAGCGCAATTTGAAATTTATAAGTTTTTATGGCAGAATTCGGCTACATTCAATGAAAACACAAGCACTTAGGAGGCGGACATGTCGGCATTACCGAACGATTTAAGAACATTTGCGCTCAACGATTCAGATACGCAGGAGACGCGTGAATGGATGGACGCCCTGTCCGCCGTCATTGAGGCCGAGGGTCCAGATAGAGCTCACTATTTATTAGAGCAACTCCTAGAACACGCCCGTGAGAACAGCATCGACATGCCGTTTTCTGCCAACACGGGCTATGTGAACACCATTGAACCCGATCAAGAAGCGCATTGCCCAGGGAACTTGGAAATAGAAGAACGTCTGCGCGCCTACATGCGTTGGAACGCGATGGCCATGGTGGTGAAAGCCAATCGACACAACCCAGAAGACGGTGGCGACCTCGGCGGTCATATTGGTTCATTCGCTTCTTTGGCCCATATGTTTGGAGCTGGCTTCAACCATTTTTGGCATGCCGAGAGCGAAAACCATGGCGGTGACTGCATCTACATCCAAGGCCACGTCTCCCCAGGTGTCTACGCACGTGCTTATTTAGAAGGCCGTTTGACCGAAGAGCAATTGCTCAACTTCCGCCAAGAGGTCGATGGCAAAGGACTCTCGAGCTACCCCCATCCGAAATTGATGCCAGAGTTTTGGCAGTTCCCCACCGTCTCGATGGGCTTAGGCCCTTTGATGGCGATTTACCAAGCCCGCTTTTTGAAATACCTGCAAGCGCGTGGTATTGCCAACACCGAGAACCGCAAGGTGTGGGTGTTCTGCGGTGATGGCGAGATGGATGAGGTGGAGTCGCTTGGCGCGATTGGTTTGGCCGCGCGTGAAAACCTAGACAACTTGATTTTCGTAGTGAACTGTAATTTGCAGCGCTTGGATGGCCCTGTGCGCGGCAACGGCAAGATCGTGCAAGAGCTCGAGAGCGAATTCCGCGGCTCAGGCTGGAACGTGATCAAACTCTTGTGGGGTAGCGATTGGGACCCACTCTTAGCCCGCGACAAAGACGGTGCTTTGCGCCGCATCATGATGGAGACCGTGGACGGCGACTACCAAGCCTTCAAAGCCAACGACGGAGCCTATGTGCGCAAGCACTTTTTCGGCCGTGACCCTAAGACCTTAGAGATGGTCGCGCACATGAGCGATGACGATATTTGGAATTTGCGTCGCGGTGGCCATGACCCACAAAAAGTCTATGCGGCCTATCACCAAGCCGTGAACCACAAAGGCCAACCTACGGTCTTGTTGATCAAAACCGTGAAAGGTTTTGGTATGGGCAAATCGGGTGAAGGTAAAAACACGGTTCACCAAACCAAGAAGCTGACAGACGAAGACATCAAAATCTTCCGTGACCGTTTTAACTTGCCTATTCCCGATAGCGAATTACCCAAGATTCCTTTCTACAAGCCTGCAGACGACACGCCTGAAATGCGCTACTTGCACGAGCGTCGCAAGGCGCTTGGTGGCTACTTGCCACACCGCCGCACTAAGGCGGACGAGAGTTTCACGGTCCCCAGCATTGACACCTTCAAAGCGGTGATGGACCCTACTGCAGAAGGCCGTGAGATTTCTACTACCCAAGCCTATGTACGTTTCCTAACGCAACTGTTGCGTGACCAAGCACTCGGCCCACGTGTGGTGCCTATCTTGGTGGACGAAGCCCGTACTTTTGGTATGGAAGGTTTGTTCCGCCAAGTCGGTATCTACAACCCAGCAGGACAGCAGTACACCCCCGTCGATAAAGACCAAGTGATGTACTACAAGGAAGACAAAGCCGGTCAAATCTTGCAAGAAGGTATCAACGAAGCGGGTGGTATGAGTAGCTGGATTGCAGCGGCTACGAGCTACTCCACCAGCAACCGCATCATGGTGCCTTTCTATGTGTACTACTCGATGTTTGGCTTCCAACGCATCGGCGATTTGGCTTGGGCTGCTGGCGATATGCAAGCGCGCGGTTTCTTGCTAGGCGGCACTTCTGGCCGCACGACCTTGAACGGTGAAGGCTTGCAGCACGAAGATGGTCACAGCCACATCATGGCCAACACCATTCCAAACTGCGTCTCCTATGACCCAACCTTCGCCCACGAAGTCGGCGTGATCTTGCACCACGGCTTGAAGCGCATGGTGGAAAAGCAAGAAAACGTTTTCTACTACATCACCTTGCTCAACGAAAACTACGCCATGCCTGGTTTGAAGGCAGGTACTGAAGAGCAAATCATCAAGGGCATGTATTTGATCCAGCAAGGCGAGGGCGCCAAGAAGGCACCGCGTGTCAACTTGCTCGGCTCTGGAACTATCTTGCGCGAATCGATGGCAGCGCGTGACTTGCTCGCCAACGATTGGGGCGTTGCCGCCAACGTCTGGAGCTGCCCAAGTTTTAACGAGTTGACCCGTGATGGACAAAACGCTGAGCGCTACAACTTGCTCCACCCCACCG
>CAYFLF010000045.1:0-10883 GCA_964343725.1 uncultured Bordetella sp. | reverse complement strand
CACGCCTTGAAAGTTGTCTTTTGCATTCATGGCTGACATCCTAGCAGTGAAGCGATAGCCGTATCGCCTTCTAAGGCTTAGCTCTATTCGAAAAAGCTTTGAACGCCTAAACCAAGTCAAACAACAGATTTGTAAGTGCTACTTACAAAGTTAGTAACTATTTATTGCTCTATTTTTTATCAAAAAACCTTAAAAACGTTTCTTTTGTTTTAAAGGTTCCATCATGTCGAGCATCTCAAGTTCCTGTGTGCGATTTCTCAGAATTGTTTGCGGTGTTTTTACGTGGATTGCCATATCGATATTCGTAACAGCCTGCGGCAGTGGCGGTGGCGAGGGTGCATCTTCAGGTGGAAATTCAAATTCGCTTCTTGCAACACAAATCGCGGAAATTCAACCAGATAACGATACCGATACAAGTTCCGTATTTGTCCAGCTTGGAACTTCGAGCAGCCCATCTGCAGGTGCACAAATCATTTCTGACACTTCGCGCATCGAGCTTCAAAACCAATTTCTCGCTGACTTAGAGGCTGCCACCAAACCCAAAGTGCTTTTGGGTATCAGCACCTCCGCCCCTTGCGATGTCACAGGTTTCAGCCAACAACTTGAAAATGCACACAAGTTCAGCTCTGACGCAGTTGTTCGTCTCGATTTAACGGCATGCCAACTCAAACTCTTGCCATCTATCCCGAACGTCAAAGGCGTATTTGCAGATCTTGTGCTGGAACACCAAGCCACTGGCACGCCAAGCGCTCAAACTGTGCAAGCCTTTGCTTATCTCATTCAATCGATCGATTTCTCTTTCAATAGCAGTTCTTCTCGGCAAATCAATACCAGCACAATTGGCGCAGGGGCCCCCAAATCAGCGGACGGTATCGGCACCGTCATTGCCGTTTTAGATACCGGTGTGGAAGAGCGTCATCCAGCACTCGGAGCTGCCAAGGTATTACCAGGCGCTTGTTTTTCTACCCCAAGCAATGGGGGCACAGGTTTTTGCTCACAAGGCAATCAAACAATTGAAAGCCCCACAAACACAGACCCAAACAAAAGAGTGGCACGAAGCTGTACGGGCACAGGATGCGAACACGGCACCGCCATGGCCAGTGCAATTGCGATGGGCGCTAACACCCCCTATCCGTCTGTCACAGTCAATGGCGCAATTGCACCTCAAGCCAAAATTCTCCCCATTCAAGTTTTCAACAAAGTCGGCAACAGCATTTCTGCGTCATCGGGTGACTTGTTAGCAGCATTGGAATGGCTAGTAACTGAGGCGCAAAGACGTAAAAGCAGCGGATTGGCCCCCATCGTCGCTGCAAATTTAAGCCTAGGCGGTGGTAGTTACGCGCAAAACTGTGACAAAGATAGCTTGGGCGCGCTTTTTAATACGGTTTTCGCCAAGTTACGCGCACTGGGCGTTTTGCCCGTCGTGGCTGCAGGAAATGCAGGTCTCAAAACTTCTATTTCCTTTCCTGCTTGCACGAGCAATGCATTCAGCGTTGCGGCTACGCAGCTCGATGGATTGACTCCTGCAAGTTACTCAAACTTCAATGACCAAGTCAAACTATTTGCAATTGGTGGTGAGAGCTCAAGCAACAACACCTATGTGTTACCCACGCTTTGTACTGACGGAAATAACTTTAGTTGTTGGGGCACCATGGCTGGTACTTCACCAGCAACTGCGTTGGTGTCTGGCGGTGTTGCAGCACTTAGCAGTCTAAAACCCAGTGCGACCGCCAGTGAAATTGAAAACGCCTTGATAACTGCCAACAGTGGGAGCGCTAAAAGCGTAACGATCAACGCAACCACTCGCCCCGCTCTGCGTTTGACAGCAAGTGGTTACAAGCTCATCGCGATGGCCGAACCCAGTAATCCATCGCCTGCACCAAAGCCCAGCCCACTTCCAAGCCCACCCGTTGCAACACAGGGTAGAGCTTGTTTTTATCCTCAAAACAACTACCAAGGTAACCCGAGCTGTGCAACTTTTACGTATGGAAATTGGGACAAGTGGTACAGGCTGACAACACGTGTTGGCTCCGTAAAGATAGAGCCCATCAATGGCACTGCTCCTGCCCAATCGACACGCGTCACTTACTTTCATTACTCGTTTGATTATTCCTTTGCTACACGAGGCGTGACTTGGTCTGAAAGTCTCCCCAACACATCCTCCTTAGGTTTTTGGGACAAAAACCCGCCTTGGATATTCGGCGTACACCTTCAGTCGCCATAAAAAAAGTTCGCCAAACAGCGCGCTTCCATAAACCACCACTACCCGCCACCGCGGGAGCTGTTTGGTGGCATCTCCAGCACAGAAATCAGGGCCTGTCATTGACAGGCCCGAGCTTCGCTCGCCCCATTAAAAGTGCCAAAACCACAGATTTCCCTAAAAGTATTCATTATTAACCTTATATAACACTCAAGTATTAATTGAGGAAATTGCTAAATTCATCAAAACCAATAAGATAGTACTAAATAGGAGATAAAAATGAAATATTTATTGGTTAAATCAATTTCTTCCCCCACCCAATCCCCATTGTGGGCGCAGATCCTTGTTGCATTAGTACTTTCTAATACATGTTTTGGTCAAGATTTGCCTAAACTGATAAACGATGCACTTTTGAACCATCCCAGCATCGCCACTCAAAGGGCACAAACACAGGCTGCAGAAATTGGCATTGAAACCGCCAAATGGCAATATTTCCCCACCCCTTCTGTCAGCACCGAACGCGTCAACGCTGCTGCTGGTGATCCTTTCTACAGTGGCGACAAAAACGTCACGACCGTTCGACTCCAACAGCCCCTTTGGACGAACGGTCGCTTATCAGCTGGCAAAGTAAAAGCGCAAGCCACGCTTGCGTATGAAACGGCCGACCTCAACGAAACCAGCCTGCAATTGGCGATAAAGGTCAGTCAGACCTATGCAGATTTACTTGCATCGTATTGGCGGTCTCAGTCCACCGAACAAAGTTTGGCGATCCACCAAAAACTGCGCGCACAAGTGCAACGCCGCGTAGATTTGGGCGCCCAATCCGATGCTGATTTACAACTGGCCCAAACCCGTTTAGATGCAGTCAAAGCTGACCTCAGTGCGGGCCGCGCACGCTTAGAAAGCTATGCCGTTCGTCTCAAACAGCTCATTGGTAAGCCCATCGAATTAGATGCCTTGCTTGCAAATTTATCGACACCCCTGAATTTGCCTAACCCCAAAGAGCAGGCCCTAGAAGTGGCATTGGCGATTCACCCAACCATCCAAAAGGCCCGTGCGCAACATCAGATTCAAGAGACCACCGTAGAAGAGTACCGCTCTGCCTTGCTACCCGACGTGTATTTACGCGCAGAACGTCAGTACGGTGCCTTTTCCATGATGACGAGTCACGCATTTCAGGACCGCGTTTTTATAGGACTCAGCACACAACTTGGTGCTGGCCTTTCAGTGATGAGCAATATCAAAGCCGCTCAAGCCAAAAGTCTTGCAGCCCAAGAAGAAGTGCAAACGCAAACCTTGTCTGTCACTGAACAAGTGCTTACCGATCATGCACAAGCCTTAAGACTTGCGGAGCAAACCAAGGCCCTGGAGTCCGCCTTGATGTCACAAGAGCAAGTCATGTTTTCTCATGACCGGCAGTTCTTGGCAGGGCGCAAAAGCTGGACAGAAGTTCTCAATGCAGCCCGCGAACTTGCACAAGCCCAAGCACAACTATCAGACGTGAAAGCCAACCACATTGCAGTGTCATGGCGACTTGCACTCTTTGTACGTGGACTAGACGTTGTGAATAAAACCAACTAATCAATGGAGACACTCATGGAAACCACAAAACTCACCCAAAACGAAGCGCTATTACCTTGCCTTGTCAGACTGGCACAGCTGCAGTCTGAAAGCCTAGATCGCTTGGGACTGCGCGAAGCTGTTGAAACAGCACAAGACAAATTCCCAGAAGATGCTAGAGCCCAAATTCGTTGCATTACCAAGCAGTTACGGCTTCCTGCTGCCCGCTGGAAGTCAGAGCTTCTACAAGATTACGCGCCTGCATTGTTATGCCGCATTGACCCATTCTTTGGCGTTGAGTGGGGGCTGTTACGTGGCAAAAATGCCCAGAACCAATGGATCAGCGAGTGGTGGGACAAACACTCGAGCCGTTGGGTTGAACGCGCCGACGACGCTCTGCCAGACCATCATGCTGTTGCGCTCAAGCTCGGTCAACCCTATATGGCCAGCAAGAGCCCCGTCTTCAGGCTGATCTTGGATGAGTTGCTCACCCATCGGCGCATCATTCGGGAAACGGTTTTAGCAAGCCTGATTGCAACGGTCTTAGCGCTAGCCATTTCTTTTTTCAGCATGCAGGTTTATGACCGTGTCATTCCATCGTCTGCTATGCAAACCTTGTTGGTGCTGACATTAGGTGTGCTGTTGGCTATCTTGTTTGAATGGCTGATCAAACATGTTCGTAGCCATTTATACGCAGAGCTCATAGATCAAGTAGACCAGCGTCTTGCGCGCACGGTGTATTTGCGTTTTCTAGGTGTGCGGCTAGACCAAATGCCGCAAAGCGTGGGGGCATTAGCTTCGCAAATGCGAGGCTACGAAACCATACGCGGCTTCATGACTTCGATGACAACGAGTCTGATGGTCGACGCCCCATTTGCATTGTTCTTTGCTTGCGTCATTGCTTTTATTGCAGGACCTTTGGCGTTAATTCCAACATTTTTCTTAGTGATATCGATTTTGATTGGATTGTTTTATCGCAATCGCCTAGAAAACATTGCCAAACAATTAATGGCTGCAGGCAATCTAAAAACTGGCTTGTTGGTCGAGTCAATTGAAGGCGCAGAGACCATCAAATCGGGGCAAGGCGGCTGGCGCATGCTCGCGCGCTGGATGCGCACTAGCAATGACGCACGCGAAAGCGAATTAGAGATGCGCAATATCAGCGAACACTCGCAGCACCTCGCTAGCACATTTCAACAAGTCTCCTATGTATTGCTAGTCGCATTTGGGGCGTATTTAGTGACGGGCAACCATATCAGTCAAGGTGCTTTGATTGCTTGCTCTATTCTTTCAAGCAGGGTGCTATCTGCTGTTGCAATCATCCCTGGGCAAATCGTGCAATGGTCCCACGCCAAAGCATCATTGCAAAGCCTCGATAGGCTCTGGAAGCTTGAAGATGATCACCATGGCCAATCACACCCTATTGCCATCGAATCTCTACAAGGCGAATTTCGCTTAGAAAACGTCTCGAGCTTTTACCAAGGAAGCCGTGCTTTATTGGTGCCCAATCTCAACATTCAGCCTGGCGAAAAAATTGGCATCCTAGGTCCTGTGGGCTCAGGCAAAACAACTTTGTTGCGGGTCTTGTCTGGTATGTACAAACCGCAAGAAGGCCGTGTCTTACTCGATGGCATTGACCTCGCACACATCGACAAACCCCTTCTCGCGCAGCACATTGGATATGTTCAGCAAGATGGTCGCCTGTTTTCTGGCACCTTGCGTGACAACCTCATCTTGGGACAAGTAGACCCAGGTGACGAAGCCATCTTAGAAGCCGCCCGCAAAACAGGCCTGATGCAAGCGGTTATCACGCCGCATCCACAAGGCTTGCAACGCGTCATCTACGAGGGTGGTACTGGCTTATCTGGTGGTCAACGCCAGTTGGTCAACCTGACGCGCGCCATATTACGCAAGCCTCGCATTTGGTTACTAGACGAACCAACAGCGTCTATGGACCGAAATACCGAGGCACACATGACGCAAACCCTCAAAGACACCATCAAACCGACAGACACCTTGGTTTTAGTGACACACAAAACTGAGATGCTCGATTTGGTAGACCGGTTGATCGTTGTCTTTAACCATCAAATTGCACTCGACGGTCCTAAGCAAGACGTCTTACGACAGCTACACAGCGCACGCCCAGAAGCTGCCAATAAATCCACCCAATTACGCCAAGCCTAAACGGAGTTCGCCATGAAATTCTTTAAATTTTCAGATCTCAGTCGTTTTCTCACGATCACAAATGTCATTTTTTTGCTACTGCTTGTTTTTATAGCTTGGGCTTCGTTTTTTGAATTAGATCAAACGGTTCGTACACAAGGAAAGTTAATCCCAGCCGAACACACGCAGATTATTCAAGTTGCAGATGGGGGAGTCCTGTCAAAAATTTTGGTCAAAGAAGGCGACTCTGTTGTCTTTGGCCAACCCTTAGCAGAACTTGAAAAAGATCGCGCCAATGCGTCCTTTACGGAGAGTCGCGCAAAACAGGCTTCTCTAGAAATCGCACTGATTCGAGCCCAAGCAGAAGCAGATCAAAGAACGCCATTTTTTGGAAAAGAGTACGCAGACTTTAAGCAATTTCAAAGTTTGCAAATGGCTTTTTATCACCAACGTAAACGCAGCTTGGCACAAGAGCTTGAGAACATATCTGAAACTTTGACGTCTGCGCTACAGGAATATGAACTCAACAAAAAACTGTATGCAACTGGCGATACCAGCCAACTAGAGGTGATGCGTTCTCAACGTCAAGTGACCGAATTGCAAGGTCGTTTGAATTCTGTGCGCAACAAGTATTTGCAAGACGCTCGCGCGGAAGCCGCAAAAATTGCGGACGACTTGTCTTCTAACTACTACAGGTTGGAAGAGCGTCAGAACGTGTTAGACCACACCACCATCAATGCTCCTATCGCGGGCGTTGTGAAGTACCAACGCGTGACCACCATCGGTGGTGTGCTGCGGCAAGGTGACGAATTAATGCAGATCTCTCCGAACGAGACAGAACCTGTGTTTGAAGTCAATATTCAGCCAGGGGACATTGGACAACTGAAAGCCGGTCTTCCCGCGACGATTCGATTAGATGCATTTGACGCCTCGATCTATGGGGTTTTATACGGAACCTTGCGCTACATCAGTTCTGACACCTTCACCGAACAAGGAACTAACGGGCAATCAAACACCTTCTATCGAGCGCTTGTCAGTCTGCATGCAGACCCATTGAATCGCAACACCCAACTGAATCTTTCGATGCTCAAAGCGGGCATGACAGCCACGATCGACCTCAAAACGGGCAACCGTTCCATCCTGAAATACCTCGTTAAACCCATCTACAAGGCCTTTAGTGGCGCTTTAACAGAAAAGTAGTATTATTAATTACATTTAACTTGTTTAGGAGTAAATTTATATGCAATCCATATCAAATTCTACTGACGCCAACGCGGTTAGCCCCCCAAACCTGAAGTCCCAGCTCAAAAAGCTCTCTGGGTCTAAAGCCAATCGCAAAGAACTCGTCAAAAACGCAAAAACTTTCAACGAGATTGTTACCAATAACAAACCCGTTGCAGCTGATTTTGAAACTCAAAAACTGCCAGATCACACGGACGGGCAGCAGCAAGCCAACTCAGCGCAAAACACTCCTCGCGCACCAATTAAAGACGATAGCGCCAATGCCTCCACTGAAATTGTCACAACAAGTGACAACAACGTAAGCATTGCAAGCTTGTCGGTAAATGAAACCATCCAAGACAGCGAAGTCAATCAATTTGCACTAGCCAATCAATCCGACACCCTTGTTACGCAATCACCCTTTAGCACGCCTGTTACGACCGCATCAGCATCAGCACCCGCAGTTTCATCATTTAGTTGGACTGGGTTGGGCGTAGCGTTTGGTGCGGTTGCACTGGGTGCTGGCAAAGGTGGCGGAGCTACGCAGACCGCCTCCACAACGCAAGCACCCACAGCAGTTCCTCAAACACTTTCTGGTTTTATTGCTGCAGGCCCCATGATTAGCAATGGTGGACTCAAAGTAGAAGCCTTTGATACACAAGGCAATCTCTTAGCGACTACTACCGATATTCAGGCCGATGGATCATTCTCTGTTCGCCTCAGTAATAGCTATACAGGTGTTGTCAAACTTATCGTGAGCGATATCAATCAAGACGCTATCAACTTTATCGATGAGGCCACAGGGCAAGCTAAGAGTTTAGGCGCCAGTCCCCTCGTCTCTATTTTTAGTCTGACTGCAGATCAGACAACTATGAATGTCAACGTCAACACACTCACCACCGAAGCCGCCACCAATATGCTGTCGCTTGCAGGCGGTAATTTAGCAAACATCACTAGCACAAGCATCCATAACGCCAATCTTGATATAGCCAATCAATATGGCATCTCAATTAAAGAAGAACCAGAAGCATTAGTTTCATCAAAGCCCTCGTTGATTATCAATGCAGATGGTTCTTTCAATACATCGATAGACGATTATGGCCTAGCACTCGCCATTAGATCTGTCCTCGACAACAACCCTGGCATGCAAATCAAAGAGGCGTTTAAAGCGCTAGCGACAAACCCTCTGTATGCAACAAAAAAAATAGAAACTACAGCAGGACTCATCGATTGGTCCTCTGCTGTTTATGGGTTTGGGGCTAACTTTTTAAAAAATTCTGCGCCTACAGGGTCTCTCACCATATCTGGCAATGCCAACAGTCCAGGCCAAGTTCTTACTGCAACCTCCACCATCGCCGATGCAGACGGCATTCCACAAGCAGGCTCTCCAGGAGCCATGATTTATAGCTGGCAAGCCTCCTCTGACGGAGGCACAACTTGGACTAATATTGAAGGTGCATCAGGCGCGAACGCTACTACCTTCACTATCACGCCAGAACAAACTGGCAAACTTGTTCGCACGCTTGCTGGCTATATCGACAACTTTGGGGCTCCTCAATCTGTTTACAGCGCGCCTGTGAGCATTGCCCAAGCGCTGAACCCACTAAAAATTACAAGCACCGGTAACCCAGCATCTGCCTCACAAATAGGCGACACACAATCTTTTGCGGCTGGCGATGTCAATGGTGATGGTATTGCTGACTGGGTATTTGCTATTCAAGGCTCATCGGATAGCAACGCCCCTCAATATATGCCAAGAAAAATGTACGTGTTGTTTGGCAATACCTCTGGGACTTATGACCTAAATAGCTTAGATCCAAACAAAGGGTTTTCAATTTCGGTGGATAGCTTATCAGTTGGGGCATCACCCCAGTCCTCAACTTACTCTAATCCTATGGGGGTTTTAGCAGGCCATGCAAACGACTTCAACGGAGATGGGCATAGCGAAATATTCATCTATACAGGCACTCAAAATAGCGACCCATTCAAAAACTTTATTTCACTTCAAGACCAATCGCATCCCACAACTAGTGCCCCATTATTCCAACTTAATTTTGACAACTATTACTTGGCGGCTGATGCAGGAGATGTGAATGGGGATGGATTTTCTGATTTACTAGAAGGCAATTTCTCATCAAATAATGCATTTGTTTTTTACGGCAACTCTTCGTTAAGAGAAGTCAGCAACCTTGAAACATTACCACCTAACTACGGCTTCAAAATATACGATAGCCAACAAAATTTAGATCTTTCGTTAGGTTTGGGCGTATCCTATTTGGGTGATGCAAATGGTGACGGTTATGGCGATATGGCTATTACTCAGAGCTATTCTGCAGATCCCACGCTTGGCACCCATGAAGAAGTATTTGTAATCTTTGGTCAACCAAGCACCAGCGATATCGATGTCAACGCGATTCGAACGGGCGCTAGTCAACAAGGCTTTGTCATAAACGCAGATCCATTGCTCCCATTTCTAGGGTTTGATATGAGCCTGCAGGCAACGAAAGTTGCAGGGGACTTTAATGGCGATGGACTCAGCGATTTCGTTTTTGAAGGCCAAACATACGACCATACAGCAGCCAAGTTTTATGTGGTTTTTGGAAAGCAAGACACAAGCCCTATCAATTTAAACGCGCTTGGTAGTCATGGGTTTTCTATTGCGCTGCCATCAGTGGCATTGACAAATGTCATCAATCTAGATAAGAACATGGCTCACGATAGCGTTGCAAATTGTGGCGATGTTAATGGCGATGGAATTGACGATATGTTGGTATCCCTAGCCTTTGACACCTCTGAGGCATTAGGACCTTACACCACTCCAGGCGCGGCATTACCCGACGCTAGTACCAAGACCAATCATTTACTTGCCTATGTGGTGTATGGCAAAACCGATCTCACCCATATCGATCTAAACAATTTAGGCGATCAGGGTTTTAAAGTGTTTGAGGGCAGCAAAACTGTCCCCATGGCAACGCATGATTACGGGACTATCGCCGCTGTCGGCGACATCAATGGAGACGGGTTAGCAGACTTCGTGCTTGACGACTATGACGGCAGTCACGGCGGCATGCCCACCGTTTTATTGGGATCGGCACTCAACCAGCCTGTGTCGCAATGGAAAGTCTCCGACCAAGGCGGCAGTGATGATGACACGCTTATATCGAGCGGCAACGATGCTTCAGAAACCTTTATAGGTGGCGCTGGCAACGACACCATACAAGGAAACGGTGGTGCTGACGTGATGTACGGTGGCGCAGGCAACGATAACTTTATCTTGAATGCAAACAACATTGCGCAACTACATACTCCAATGCAAGCGGATGGTCGTCTAGCACGCATCAATGGCGGAGGCGGCATTGACACCTTGACACTCGATGGAACTCAAATCGATCTCGATCTTTCAACGATCTCCAATACCCGCATTCAGTCCATAGAAAAAATAAACCTAGGGACAGCAAACACGCTCACCGTGTCTTGGCAAGACATTCAAAACATGGCTGCCATGAATATTTTCAATCAATCCACCACTGGTTGGTCTGGCTTTAGTGCTGATGCTGAAAAGTACCACCAACTGATTGTGGATGGCGAAGCAACAAGTTCTATTAAATTTTTAAATGAAGGAGGATGGGTCCAACAAACAATCACCGTTCAAAACGCAGGCAATCAATATGCTGTTTACACAAATACGCTGCATGGTACAGAGCTATTTGTCAATCAAAAAATAGTTTCCGTTTTTTAA
>CAYFLF010000044.1:0-10934 GCA_964343725.1 uncultured Bordetella sp. | reverse complement strand
GGATGATTTGATCGGCTACCGATAGTTGATCGCTAATTTTTTTAATCTTCACTCCGTACTCCTTTTAACTTGCTTGACTCTAGCAATCTACTTTAAATTATTTAGTTAACAGAGTCAGGCGATTCAAAATTTCAAATATCTAGATAACAATTAGCATGAAAACGACAAATTAGACGTCCTTGATGCTGAGAGAGAATTGACCTTTTTTCATTCTTAGATTTAACTGTCGATGTTAATCCCTTTCTTTTGAAATCATCAACGAACTGATTAAACATACAGATTCTCTATATTTGATGGTTATGACATAGGTCAAATCCATCGCTTGAATTTCAGATAAAAATATCATTGAATAATGAATTACAAATTTAATGAGCCAATCAAGTAAAAAAGGGAATTTTATGAGTCGCTTATTGAAAGCAATTTTTTACTTTAGCACTTTTTTAGTTTTGTACAGTTTACTTTCTGGTTGTGATAGGAATGAAGGCACCGCATCGTCGCAAAACAATAAAGTAATTTCAATAAGAGTTGATGATATACCTTTGTCAGGAAAAGAGCCAATGCTAATGATTGATGATCATCTCGAACCATTTGCCAAACCTAAATATCAGTTAATCAGCCGAGACCTTTATGAATGTAACGGTATGGTCGCACCATGGCTTGAAAAATTGTTAATTGCTGAACTTAATTTTCTCGCTGAAAAATCAAAACTTCAACTGATGGATAAACCTATATGCTTACTTAATGTTGATAAAAAAGAAAGCCCTAAAAATGGTCGATTCAGTGTCCATTTTTATAAAAATCAAGATGATCTGAACGAATGCGTATTCCATCAAAATTGCTCGATAGCTAGAAACGCCACTCTCGTTTTAAAAAATCAACTAGTATTTCGTTCTTATTTTTTATCAGACTTCAAACGCGAGAAGTATTATCAACATTGCGTGACGCCGGATGGCAATTGGATCGCCAACACTACGTGTTACACGGTTGGAAATTAGAGGACAAGCCAGAACTTAAATTTCATTCGGAACGTCATTTTTTCAGAATGACTCCTCCAGCATCCAAAACTCGGGTGTTTATCGGTATGCCTAGTCCAACACTTTGTGAGACCGTGCAATACTGCTCGAATTGACTGAGGACATGATCCGTGTGTTCAAGTTGATTCGCCATTACACCTAATTTCAGTTTGGCATGTATGCTGGTTACTCGAGCTCGACCTTCGTCGTTGCGTCCTACAGTAGCTTGAACCTCACAATGTATCGGTTCAGGTGATTGTTTGAATTTTCTAAAAGCAAATAGTAACGAATCACTTAAACAGTTGCCAACTGCGGCACAAAGAAGTTGAACTGGGGAGGGACCCAGGCCAGTACCAAGGGGTTTAGGTTCATCGCTAGTGAGAATTGAAATCGATTCGTCAAATTCGATGTCAAACTGGTAATCAATTTTTTGCTGCAAATTAACAGTAATTATTTTTTCGGTCATTTTTACTCATCGAATAATATTCGGCGTAAGTGCTTGAATAGCTTGGAAATTAGTTAAAAACACCTGGCCATTTAAATGTTCAAGAAAATGCGTAGTGCTCAACTTGTCCATGACTGGTCCTTTGATTTCAGAGAAATGCAAAGAAATACCAGAGTCTTTCAAACGACTAGCAATAGCTTCTAAACTCTCCAATGCACTCGAGTCAATGTCATTTACTGCTGAACATTGAAGGAGCACATGCTCTAATTCCGGACGCGTAGCAACCTCTGAATTGATACGATCTTCCACTGCACGCGCATTGGCAAAAAACATACTTGCATCTACTCGTAGGCAAACTAACTTAGGACTCACCAAGACATCGTGTCGAAGCACATTTCGAAAATGTTCTGTTCCAGGGATTAGGCCAACGGTAGCAATGTGCGGACGACTTGCGTGAAATAAAAAAAGTGCCAGAGACACAACCACTCCTATGACTAAACCGCTTTCCACACCAATCAATAAGGTTGCTAGCAGGGTCGTAGTGGCCGCTATGAAGTCAAGCTTGGAAAAATTCCAAGTGGATTTCAAAATACCCACGTCTACCAAGGACAACACAGCTACCACAATGGTCGCGGCTAATGTTGCTTGTGGTAAATAATAAAGCGCAGGTGTTAGAAATAAGGACGCCAAAGTGATGCCTAAAGCAGTGAGAACACCTGCGGCTGGGGTAACAGCACCTGCGTCGAAATTGACCACTGAGCGGGCAAATCCTCCAGTTACAGGAAATCCCCCAGTGAATGCGGCGGATAGATTGCTCGCACCCAATGCGACCAATTCTTGGTTGGGTTCGATGCGTTGACGTCTCTTCGCAGCTAATGTTTGCCCGACTGACACTGACTCGACAAATCCCACAACGCTTATAAGAAGTGCTGGCACCAATAGTTCTTGCCAAAGTGTTAAATCCCACAGTGGCGCGGTTACGGGCGGAAGGCCTTGAGGCACAGTACCCACCAGTTTCATGCCCTGAACTTGCCAGTCAAGTGACCATGCTAAAGCGGTAGTAATGGCAATAGCAGCCACAGGACCCGCCTTGGCGATAATATCAGCTGCTTTAGGGGCTAAACCCATTTGAAGAAGCACGGGCTTTAAGCCCTTGCGCACCCAAAACAAAAATGCAGTAGCTAAGGCACCCACTAAAAATGTTAATAAGTGTGTGCTTGAAGCTTGGTGAATCAAAGCTAGTAGTAGGTCCACAAAATTGTGTCCTTCAGCTTTTACGCCCATAATGGTTTTCAATTGGCTGAGAGCAATGAGTAATCCAGAAGCTGAGATAAAACCTGAAATAACGGGATGGCTCAAAAAATTTGCTAAAAATCCTAAACGCAACACGCCCATCAATAGCAGCATGCCACCAGACAAAAAAGCCAAAGTGATGGCGATTTGCCAATAAGCGTGCGTGCCTGCTGTTGCGTGCTCACCCACAGCAGCTGCCGTCATTAGAGATACGACAGCCACTGGTCCTACAGCCAATACACTGCTACTACCCAATACCGCATACAGCAGCAAGGGGGCCACACTGGCGTACAAACCGACCTCGGGCGGTACACCCGCAAGCAGGGCGTAGGCTAGGCTTTGCGGGATAAGCATGATCGTTACGATCAATGCTGCTACAGCGTCATTAATGAAGGTTTCTCGGTTGTATCTACGTCCCCAATCAAGAATAGGGATAGAAGGTAGCCATTTTGAAAATGAAGCCATCATCCGATCATTTCAGGCTGTGCTAACCACTCACGCCCCTTCAACATGGCATCCCAGTAGAGTGGAGGCAATATGCGCTCTTTCAAATACCACGCAAGAGCTGAAGGCTTGGTTCCATCTATCAACCATTTTGGAAAGCTTGGTGCCAACTTACCACCATATGTAAATTCAGCTAGAACAATTTTTCCGCGCTCTACTGTCAATGGGCATGAGCCATATCCATCGTATTTGGCTAAGCCTGTTTCACGTCCTAATGCTGATAACACATTATGGGCAACCACAGGAGCTTGCTTGCGAGCAGCTGCAGCCGTTTTTGCATTAGTGGTGTTACCCACATCACCTAAGGCAAAAATATTTGCATAAGACTTATGGCGCATAGTGGCAGGATCAATGTCAACCCAACCAGCAGCATCCGCTAATGGGCTGACACGAATAAAGTCAGGCGCTTTTTGCGGAGGCACGACATGAATCATGTCGAATTCCTGTGTAATGTTTTCCTTTGAACCGTCCTTATTGGTTTGAATGAAATTAGCCTTTTTTGATGCGCCATCAATACTGACCAAGTTTCTATTAAAGTTCAAATCAATGCCATAAGCCTTCACATATTCCATTAAGGCCGGAACGTAGTCTGCCACCCCAAATAAAACGGCACCAGCATTACAGAAGTCAATTTCGACATTTGATAGAACACCGTTTTTCTTCCAATAGTCTGCTGACAGATACATAGCTTTTTGCGGAGCACCTGCACATTTAATGGGCATAGGAGGTTGCGTGAAAATAGCTTTACCTTTTTCCAAATTTTGAACTAATTCCCATGTGTAGGGTGCAAGATCGTATCTGTAGTTAGAGGTCACGCCATTACGTCCGAGCGTCTCTGCCAAGCCCTCGATACCATTCCAATCAAGTTTTAAACCGGGGCAAACGATCAATTGCTTGTAGCTCACTACGCGGCAACCATCTAACACCACAGCATTTTTTTCAGGCTCAAAGGCAGCAACTGCAGCTTTGATCCAATGAACTCCATAGGGAAGCACCGCGCCCATGGTTCGGGCAGTAAATGATGCGTCAAAAACCCCAGCACCTACCATCGTCCACCCTGGCTGGTAGTAATGAATGTCTGCTGGATCAATGATTGCGATATCTAGATCAGGGCTTCTTGCCAACAAACTAGATGCAACCGCAATGCCTGCTGCTCCACCTCCAATGATGACAATTTCATGTTTGGCGTCTGCAATCTCAATCGGCGTCTTACCGCCATTGATAATGCGCCGCGCCAAAGCCTTGACGTCATAACCTGCCTGTGCTGCTGTCTCAACAATGGATGGCAACGGCATTTTTTCTGAATTCGAAAGTGCCCACATAGTGGTTGACCGCATACCAGTGCGACAGTAGGCCAATATTGGTTTTGGCAACTCGTCAGTTAATTTCCCAAACTCTTTTCCTTGCTCGTCTGTCACTTTTCCAGATTCAGCTGGGAGATATCGAATCGCCAGTCCCAGTGCCTTAGCAGCGATTTCAATTTCTTTGAAGCCTGGTTGATCTGAACCTTCGCCATCAGGGCGATTACAAATTAATGATTTGAATCCTGCTTGCGCAATTTCCGTTAGGTCTGCTTCGGAAATTTGGTCTGCAACGGAAATAGTGTTGGTAAGTTTTTTGATATCCAAGTTATGTCTCCTGATTGTTTATTAAATTAGTTCGAAAGATTTGATGTGGGGTTGAGATTTTTTTTTGATGAAGCACGACGCTGCTTAATTTCAAAAATGACCATGCCAGCAACCATAAAAGCCACAAAAACTGCAGCTTTAGGCTCTCCCGATGCCAAAGTTACAAGGCCAGGGCCTGGACAAAACCCAGCAAGACCCCATCCAGCACCGAACAAGACTGCACCAATCACCAAGGGTCTATCGATTTGATTGCTGGTGGGCAAATGCAATCCGCCGCCTAAAAAATTGACAGTTCTTTTTTTGGCTAGTGCAAAAGCAAAGAAACCCACGGCAATTGCCCCCCCCATAACGAACGCTAGCGATGGATCCCATGATCCAAAGATGTCTAAAAATCCGATGACCTTTCCAGGATCAGTCATTCCAGACAATATGAGTCCCGAGCCAAATAGCAGGCCCACTAAAAATTCACTTAAACGGTGTTGCATATAAATTTCGTCCTAAATAAAGTGACGCACAAAGTAGACAGTCAAAAATCCGAAGCCCATAAAAGTAACCGTAGATACAAGTGATCTAGGTGATAAACGCGATAACCCACAGACCCCATGCCCACTGGTGCAGCCCGATCCCTGCCTAGTGCCAAAACCTACTAGGAGTCCTGCCAAGGCAATAGTGCCAAACCCTGCTTCAATTCGCGGCATTTCAACTATCCCTGTAGGCAATAGATAAGACATTGCCATTGGTGCTGCAGCCAAGCCGAGCAAAAAGCTAATACGCCAACCCACATCCCCCATTCGAGGGATCAACAACCCACCGAGGATTCCGCTAATTCCCAAGATGCGTCCGTTAATTAAGATAAAAGCAGCCGAGGCCAGCCCCAGCAGAATGCCACCGCTCAGCGACAACCAAGGTGTGAAATGAGTCCAATCAATTTGCATTTTTTGCCTTTACTGCTTACAGAATTGTTCGTACAGGATTTCAATGACCGCTAGGGCTCTTGGACTTGTAACTTGGTAATAAATGCTTTTGCCTTCACGCCGAGTCGTCACGAGCTCTTCGTCGCGCAAAACAGTGAGTTGTTGCGACAGCGTGGGCTGTTCAATCCCCAAGATCTCCTCGATCTCGCCTACACGAAGCTCTCCTTTTGATAACTGACAAAGAATCATCAATCGATCAGGATTAGATAGCACCTTCATAAGCTTGCAGGCATGTTCAGCCGCACTGTGCATTTGCTCTAACTCAAGGGGTAAAGCGGTCATATATAAGCCTTCATAAAATTAATTTTTCAATATTCTATTGCTTTTTATTCTATTTGTCAATATAATGTTAAAAACTTAAATAAAGGATTCGCAATGACCACCTCCAATTTGAAGCCCATCGTCCACGGCATCTTTGACAAAGCCACTTGGACCATTACCTACATCGTCCACCAAGGAGTAGGAACTGCCTGCGCCATCATTGACTCTGTCCTTGACTACGATCCGAAATCTGGCAGAACGACCACGACTTCTGCCGAGAAAGTGGTTGATTACGTCAAAGCGAATCAACTCAAAGTAGAGTGGATTCTTGAAACGCATGCCCATGCAGACCACCTGACCGCCGCACCTTATTTGAAGCAACACTTGGGTGGAAAAATAGCCATCGGCGACCACATCAGCAACGTGCAAAAAGTGTTCAAAGGTATCTTCAACATGGAGCCCAGCTTCAAGCAAGACGGTTCACAGTTTGATCACTTATTTAAAGACGGTGAAGCCATTCAAGTGGGTGGCTTAACTGGTCACACCATGTATGTTCCTGGCCACACGCCTGCTTGTGTCGCTTACCAATTTGGCGATGCAGTGTTTGTCGGCGACACCATGTTTATGCCCGATGTTGGCACTGCCCGATGCGACTTTCCAGGTGGTGATGCCAAAACCTTATTTGCCTCTGTGCATAAAATCTTGAGCCTGCCTCCAGATACGCGTTTGTTCATGTGCCACGACTATCCTCCCAATGGTCGTGACGTGAAATTCGAGAGTACGGTAGCGGATCAACGCGCCAACAACATCCATGTGCACGATGGCATCAGCGAAGCACAGTTTGTAGACATGCGTACAAAGCGTGATGCCACATTAGAAATGCCTGTATTGATATTGCCTGCCGTGCAAATCAATATTCGCGCTGGCGAACTTCCACCTAAAGAAGACAACGGCATCGCTTACGCCAAGATTCCATTAAATGCACTTTGACCATGACCGGATTCGCCAATCCTCAAGAGACGTGGAACAAGCGCTATTCCAACCCAGACTACGTGTTTGGTGAGGAGCCAAATGCGTTTTTGGTGTCCCAAGCAGCACGCCTAGGACAAGGCCATGCATTGGCTTTAGCTGATGGCGAAGGACGCAACAGCGTCTGGTTAGCCCAGCAAGGCTTCACCGTCGATGCATTTGACTTTTCACCACCTGCCATTGCAAAAGCAAAAGCTTTGGCAGAAAAAAACAAAGTGAATATCAATTTCTCTATTTGTGCTTGGAAAGACTTTGAGTGGCGACATGAGAACTACAACTTAGTGGCGGGCATCTTTTTTCAATTTGCCACACCTCCTGAACGCGCAGAACTATTTCAAAGAATCAAAGACAGTTTGAAACCAGATGGTGTCTTGGTGATTCAAGGTTACGGCAAAAACCAATTGACTTACAAAACCGGTGGTCCCGACAAGCTTGATCACCTGTATGACGAAGACCTTTTGCGCCAAGCCTTTGCAGGCTTTGATGTGCAGGTTTGTGAAACTTATGAAACCAGCATCTCCGAAGGCGCAGGCCACTCGGGCATGTCTGCCTTGCTGGGATTTGTCGCGAGGAAACCATGAACGACATTACTGCTCCAAAAATGCATTTGGTATGTCCGCATTGCAATGCCACCAATCGCGCACCTGCAGACAAACTGCAAGCTGAACTGAATTGCGGCCAATGCCACGCCTCATTGCTGAATGCGCTACCCGATAACCTAGGTGCAGCCGCGTTCAATGCGCAGTTAGCCAAGAGCGACTTGCCTTTGGTAGTGGACTTTTGGGCCCCTTGGTGTGGCCCTTGCCGCATGATGGCACCGGCATATGAGAAAGTCAGCCAAGACATGTATGGCAGAGCTCGCTTTGTGAAGATCAACACTGAAGATGAACAGAGTCTGGCGACCAAGTACAACATCCGAAGCATTCCAACCTTGGCGGTTTTTGTGGGTGGGCGTGAAATTGCTAGACAGCCTGGGGCAATGTCAGCCCCCGATTTGGCGCGATGGGTCAGCGCCACTTTGCTCAGGGCATAAGACGACCCGAAACCGTTGAAGGAAACATCATGACTCAAAACGTTGGCGGCATACACCGTAATATTCGCGTCTTAATTGGTTTGTCGCTCATCATCATGGTAGCAACTAGCCTTCTTGGTCCTTGGGCTTGGCTAGGTGTCATCGTCTTTGCCACTGGTATCGTGGACATATGTATGCCATACAAATTGTTTGGTTTCAGCACTTGTGCGTTAAAAGCCAATCCTTAAATCCCAGCCGAATGATATAAAAGATGGAAGCCCTAGACCCCGTTATGTTGGCGCGGTTGCAGTTTGCAGCAAACGTCACTTTTCATATTTTGTTTCCCACGATCAGTATCGCCATGGGCTGGTTTTTGTTGTTCTTCAAAACCCGCTTTGTGGCCACCGGTAAGCAACATTGGATGGACGCCTATCAGTTCTGGATCAAGATCTTTGCCCTGACCTTTGCACTGGGCGTGGTCAGTGGGATCACAATGAGTTTTCAGTTTGGCACCAACTGGCCGGGTTTCATGAACACCGTGGGCAATATCGCTGGGCCCTTGTTGGCCTACGAGGTACTTACCGCCTTCTTTTTGGAGGCCACCTTCTTGGGAATCATGTTGTTTGGTCGCGGTCGGGTCAGCGAAGGTGTGCACACCTTAGCCACTTGGCTGGTGGCCTTGGGCACCACTGCTTCGGCGTTTTGGATTTTGGCGCTCAACTCTTGGATGCACACCCCAGCGGGCTACGAGATGATCAACGGGCAAGCCCATGTCACAAGTTGGTTCGAGGTCATCTTCAACCCGTCTTTCCCTTACCGCATGACCCACATGATGCTAGCCTCAGGTTTGACTGGATCATTTTTATTGGCGGGCATCAGCGCTTACCGTTGGTTGAAAAAAGACCGCGCTAAAGATGTCATGGCTACGCTACGCACCGGTGTTTGGGTTGCAGCGGCCTTGATTCCATTTCAAATTGTGGTGGGAGATATGCATGGCTTGAACACCTTACACCACCAACCCGCCAAACTCGCTGCCATGGAGGGTATCTGGGAAACTCAATCTAGCGTACCTGCCGTGTTGTTCGCTATCCCTGACCAAGCCACGCAATCCAACAAGTTTGAAATTGCCATTCCCAAATTAGCGTCTTTTTACCTCACCCACGACTGGAACGGCGAAGTAAAGGGCATCAAAGACTTTGCTGAACACCCACCTGTGGGCCCCGTGTTCTGGGCATTCCGTATTATGGTCGGTATGGGTTTGCTTATGCTGTTCATAAGCTGGTTTGCCAGTTATGAATTGAAGTTCAAAAATACCATGTCCCAACGCACCGCCATGGTTTTAGTTGCCATGACTTTTGCGGGTTGGATTGCTTTGGTATCAGGGTGGTATGTGACTGAAATCGGACGACAACCCTGGTTGGTTTATGGTTTGTTGACCACCGCACAGGCCGCATCCCAGATTACCAAAGGCAACATTGCATTGACTTTAGCAATGTATCTCACACTGTACGCTGCTCTGTTATCTGCTTATGTATCCGTGGTGTTCTATCTTGCTAAAAAAGCGATTCACGGCGCGAATGATCCTCATATGGATACATTGGAGATTAAACATGTCTGAGTTGGGTGTTGATTTGATGAGTCCTAGTGGTTGGCTCCCCTTGGTATTCGCACTAGTAATGGCTCTGTCTATGTTGGCTTACGTTGTCTTGGACGGCTTTGACCTGGGAGTCGGGGCGTTGCTAGATAGTGCCGATTCCCTCGAACATAAAGACATGATGATTGCTAGCATCGGTCCATTTTGGGATGCCAATGAAACCTGGTTAGTCTTGGGTGTTGGTGTATTACTCGTAGGTTTTCCAATGGCCCACGGAGTTATCTTAGGCGCTTTGTACCTACCTGTAGCCTTGATGCTGGTAACTTTGTCTTTACGCGGTGTTGCCTTTGACTTCAGAGTTAAGGCTAAAGCACAGCATCGACCTTTATGGGATAAGGTTTTTTACATCGGCTCTATCTTAGCCTCTTGGGCTCAAGGTTTCATGTTAGGCCAGCTGATCATCGGGTTCAAGCAAGATATGTCAAGCTATTTGTTCAGTGCCCTCATCGGTTTTTGTTTATTGTTTGCCTATCGCATGTTGGGTGCTGGATGGCTCATTATGAAAACAGAGGGTTCCTTGCAGCTTAAAGCTGTACTCTGGGCTAAAAACAGTTTGTGGCTAACAGCAGCAGGTGTATTAGCCATCTCAATTGCCACCCCCTGGGTGAGTCAGCGAATTTTTGATAAATGGTTTAGTTTCCCTAATCTGCTAATGCTTTTGCCTATTCCAGTTATGACCTTTTCGCTGTTCATAGTGATCGGGCGAAGCTTGTCTCGCTTACCTACTCGATTTGCTCAAGGCAATCAATATGGTGCTGGTGTTCCATTTGCGAGTACGGTCGGTATCTTCTTACTTTCTTTTTATGGGCTTGCTTACAGCTTGTTTCCTTGGCTTGTAATTGACCAGCTCGATATTTGGCAGGCTGCAAGTTCACCAGAGGCTTTGATGGTTATCTTTTATGGAGTGGTAGTAGTGTTTCCAGTCATCATTGGCTACACCATATTTGCATATTGGGTGTTTTGGGGCAAGTCCACCAAACTTCATTACTAATTGCCTGGAAGTTTATCTGTCCCACAGTCCATCTAAATATTTAGGAGAAACCTATGAGTTCATTTGACCATCCCACCTTGATCCAAAACATCGGTAAATCGATGGCGACATTACGCAAATGCCAAACAGA
>CAYFLF010000043.1:0-10967 GCA_964343725.1 uncultured Bordetella sp. | reverse complement strand
ATACAGCGCGCGACAAAATGTCTGGGTAACGCCGCGCGATGTCTGGCAGCCTGCGAAATATCGCCAAACTGCAAGGAGAGTTGAAGTTTTGGTAGCGCCATCGCGTGTTGCTTTAAGCCTTGCTCGCAGTCGTGCGTTGTGCATCGTAGGCGTCCACAATCCGCGCTACCAAGGGATGGCGCACCACATCGGCGCTGGTAAATCGGCACATCGAAATACCTTTGACGCGTTTCAAAACACGCTCTGCATCCACCAAGCCACTGAGCGTGCCTTTGGGTAAATCGATTTGGCTGACATCCCCTGTCACCACCGCCTTGGACCCAAAACCGATTCGGGTGAGAAACATTTTCATTTGCTCGGGCGTGGTGTTTTGCGCTTCGTCCAATATGACAAATGCGTTGTTGAGTGTGCGGCCTCGCATAAATGCCAAAGGTGCAATTTCAATGACTTGTCGCTCAAACGCTTTTTGCACGCGATCGAAACCCATCAAGTCGTACAGCGCGTCGTACAAAGGTCGCAAATAAGGGTCTATTTTTTGACCTAGATCGCCTGGCAAGAAACCAAGTTTTTCGCCAGCCTCGACAGCTGGTCGCGTCAGGATGATGCGTTGCACCGCGCTACGCTCTAAGGCGTCTACGGCACACGCTACGGCTAAATAGGTTTTGCCAGTGCCAGCAGGGCCAATGCCAAAGCTAATGTCGTGCTCGCCGATATTGGTCAAGTAAATCTCTTGATTTGGCGTGCGTGCACGCAAATCGCTACGGCGTGTATGCAGTGATACCGCTTCATTTGCGTCCATAGAAGCATCACTGGCGAGCATCAGTTGCACCATTTCTGGGGCAATGGGACGTGCGGCGCGTTCATACAAAGCTTGTAAAACCTCCATGGCGCGGGTGGCTTTGGCTTTGAGTCCATCCACCTTGAATTGTTCGTGGCGATGCGCGATCTTGACGTCTAGCGCCAATTCAATCGTGCGCAAATGCGCGTCTGTAGGGCCGCATAGATGCGACAAACGTGTGTTGTTTGGGGGCGAGAAGGTGTGTCGAAGAATCAAGTCGATAATCTCAAAAAAGGTTCTCCAATGATAGGCAAGTTAACAGGCATCCTCTTAGAAAAGAATCCACCACAAATTTTGGTGGACTGCAACGGTGTGGGCTACGAGGTCGATGTGCCGATGACCACGTTCTACAACTTGCCTGCAACTGGCGAGCGTGTCTCACTGTTGACCCACTTTGTCGTGCGCGAAGATGCACAAATTTTGTATGGTTTTCAAACTGCGGCAGAGCGCAGCACCTTTCGTTTGTTGATCAAAATTTCTGGTGTGGGTCCTCGCACCGCTCTAGGTGTGTTGAGCGGTATGGGCGTGGATGAATTGGCGCGTGCTGTTTCGCAACAAGAGCCTGCGCGTTTAACCAAGGTGCCAGGCATTGGCAAAAAAACAGCCGAACGCTTGTTACTGGAGCTCAAGGGTAAATTGGGTGCTGATCTGGCCCCAAGCCCTGCTGGTACGTCGAGCCACCAAAACGATATCTTGCAAGCATTGCTGGCGCTAGGCTACAACGACAAAGAGGCGGCCAGTGCCCTCAAAGCACTGCCTGCTGATATTGAAGTGAGCGATGGCATCAAACTGGCTTTGAAGTCTTTGGCTAAATAAATTCATAAGGTCCATGAGCATTCAAACCGATAACTTTGGCGACGACTATGTGCCTATCCCACGGGTTGTGTCTGCTACGCCATCTTCACCCAACGAAGAAGCGATTGAACGTGCTTTGCGTCCCAAGCTCTTGCACGAATATGTGGGCCAAGCCAAGGTGCGTGAGCAGTTAGAGATCTTTATCGGTGCTGCTAAAAAACGCGGTGAAGCCATGGACCATGTGTTGTTGTTTGGCCCGCCTGGTTTGGGTAAAACCACCTTGAGCCACATCATTGCGCAAGAGTTGGGGGTTAACTTGCGATCGACCAGTGGCCCTGTATTAGAAAAACCCAAAGACTTGGCGGCATTGCTAACAGGCTTGGAGCGCAACGATGTTTTGTTCATTGACGAAATTCACCGTTTGTCTCCAGTGGTCGAAGAAATTCTGTATCCAGCGCTTGAAGACTACCAAATCGACATCATGATTGGCGAAGGCCCTGCGGCACGCAGTATCAAACTAGATTTGCAACCGTTTACTTTGGTAGGCGCTACCACCCGCGCTGGCATGTTGACCAATCCGCTACGGGATCGTTTTGGCATCGTCTCGCGTCTAGAGTTTTATACGGCTGAAGAATTGCAACGTATCGTGGTGCGTAGCGCAGGCTTGCTGGATACACCTTTAGATGTAGAGGGCGGCGCTGAGATTGCCAAACGTTCGCGTGGAACGCCACGCATTGCTAACCGTTTGTTGCGCCGTGTACGTGACTATGCAGAAGTCAAAGGCAACGGACGTATTACCCAAGAGATGGCCACCAAAGCGTTGGCAATGTTGGATGTAGATCCACAAGGTTTTGATTTGATGGACCGCAAATTATTAGAAGCCGTCATCCACCGCTTTGATGGGGGTCCTGTAGGTTTAGACAATATCGCTGCCAGTATTGGTGAAGAGCGCGACACGATTGAAGATGTGATTGAGCCCTATCTCATTCAACAAGGATTTTTACAACGTACTCCGCGCGGACGCATTGCAACCGTCACGGCGTATCGACATTTAGGTGTGGTGCCACCTAAGGCAGCGGGCGATTTATTCACACCATAGTGACTTAACTGGTCAACTCATCACGCGTGGCTTCTTGCCCTTTTTGTAGGTGTGCCACATCGCCCCAGCCAACCAGACTAAGCCCTTGGGGTGTCCACAGCAAACGATTGATAGCTGCGTTACCTAAATGCCAAGTGCGCGGAGTTTGTGTGTTTTGACCCGTTGCTAATCGGTAGAGCACATCCAATACGCCGCCATGGGCTACCAAAACAATTTGTTCGCCCAAGTGTTGGCTAGCAATTTCATCGACACATTGCGCAATCCGTCGATGGAGGACGAACAATGATTCACCTCCTTGGGGCGACCATTGCGGGTCACGCGATCGCCATAACTTGGCGTCGGTAGGCCATTTTTCTTCGATCTCTGCCCAGGTCATGCCCTCAAAGTGACCAAAGTGGCGTTCGCGTAAACCAATATGGGCTTGGACGAGGTCGTTTTGTCCCGAAGTGGAAATAAGCGAATGATTGAATTGCGCAATAGAGGTAGCGGTAGTGAACGCGCGGTCTAAATCACTGCTGTAAATTGCAGCGATCGGCTCCTCAGCCAAAGCTTTACCAACTTGCTGGGCTTGCCAGAGACCGGTGTCGTTCAAACCAATATTGAGCTGGCCTTGGATGCGTGTGTCTACATTCCAAGCGGTTTCGCCATGTCGAATGGCGAGTATGCGGGTCGATTCCATGGGTGCGAAGTTTAGGGGGCAAATTTCGTGCAAAATAGAACGATCGTTCTTTTTTCTCAACCCATGTCTAGTTTCAAACCGGTAGATAGCGACCAACGATCTGCGCACAAAGGTCAGCAAACCAAGGCCGCCATCGTGGAAGCCGCCTTGGGTCTGGCCACTCAAATAGGGTTGGAGGGCTTGAGCATTGGTGCATTGGCCGAAGTGGCGCGCATGAGCAAGTCGGGCGTATTTGCCCATTTCGGTTCCCGAGAAGAGTTACAACTCTCCGTCGTTCGCGCCTACCACGACCGTTTTGAAGCCGAGGTGTTCTACCCCGCGATTGAAGCACCCAGAGGTTTACCCAGATTGATGGCGCTCTTTAATAACTGGATCAAGCGCACGACCACGGAGATTGACTCTGGCTGCCTCTACATCAGTGGTGCTGCGGAATTTGATGATCGACCTGGGCCTGTGCGAGACGCATTGGCAAATTCGGTCAATACCTGGCTAGCGGCGATGTTGCGCGCAGTGATGCAAGCGCGAGATGAAGGACATTTAGATGCAGATATCGATGCGCAGCAAATGGTGTTTGAAATTCACGGTTTGATCTTGGCGCTGCACTACGAAGCGCGGTTTTTAAAAACTTTGCAATCGATATCCCATACAGCCAAAGGGTTCGAGAATATTTTGAAACGCTACGGCGCGAACGAATCATTTTTTAAGCCGAAGACTGCAAACTTGAAATCTGTTTAATTGAGTAGAAAAGAGAACCACCATGCCTAGTTACACCCCACCACTGCGCGACATGCATTTTGTTTTGCACGAGTTGCTTCATGTGTGTGATGAATTCAAGCAACTGCCCGCGCATCAAGATTTGGATCAAGACACGATTGCCGCTGTTTTAGAGGAGGGCGGCAAGTTTGCTGCTGAAGTGTTGTTCCCTCTCAATCAAACAGGGGACCAACAAGGCTGTACCTTGAATCATGAAACCCATGCGGTGACAACCCCAGACGGTTTTAAAGAAGCATTTGCAGAGTTTGCCAAGGGTGGTTGGACGGCACTGGCTTGCAGCCCAGAATACGGTGGGCAAGGTTTGCCGATTGTGTTGAATCAGTGTTTTTATGAAATGCTCAACAGTGCAAACCAAGCCTGGACCATGTATCCAGGTTTGACCCATGGCGCGTATGAGGCCTTACACGCGCATGGCACCGACTTCCAGAAAAAAACCATATTGCCAAAACTGACCAATGGCGAATGGACCAGCACCATGTGTTTGACAGAAGCGCACTGCGGAACTGACCTAGGCTTGTTGCGAACCAAAGCAGTGCCACAGCCAGATGGCACTTACCGCTTGAGTGGTAACAAAATTTTCATTAGTTCTGGCGACCATGATTTTGTCGAGAACATCGTCCATTTGGTACTGGCGCGCTTACCAGATGCACCTGCTGGTAGCAAAGGCATCAGTTTGTTTGTGGTCTCCAAGTTCAAGCTCAAAGAAGACGGAACCTTGGGTGATCGCAATGGCATTTATTGCAGTGGCCTTGAGCACAAGATGGGGATCAATGGCAGTGCTACTTGTCAAATGACTCTTGAAGAGGCCGAGGGAACTTTGGTCGGGCAACCAAACAAAGGCCTCGCCGCCATGTTTGTGATGATGAATGTTGCACGCATTGGTGTGGGCATGCAATCGCTTGGATTAACCGAGGTGGCTTATCAAAACGCACTGGCCTACGCCAAAGACCGTATCCAATCTCGCAGCTTGACGGGGCCCAAAAATTTAAACCAAGCTGCTGACAGCATCTTGGTGCATCCCGATGTACGCAAAATGCTTTTAACTGCAAAAGCTTATGCAGAAGGCGGTCGGGCGTTGAGCTTGTACTGTGCCATGTTGATTGATCGCGAACTCAACCATCCAGATGCAAGCGTACGCGCGGAATCTGCAGAACTTGTGGCATTGCTCACGCCCATCGTAAAAGCCTTTATTACAGATAACGGGTGGATTGCCACATCGTCTTGCTTACAAGTTTTTGGCGGGCACGGGTTTATTCGTGAATGGGGCATGGAGCAATATGTGCGCGATGCGCGCATCAATTTGATTTACGAAGGTACCAACACCATACAAAGCTTGGATTTACTGGGACGCAAAGTGTTACCCAACCAAGGCGCTACTTTGAAAAAATTTGGTGAACAAATCACTGCCTTGGTGATGGAAGAACAAGGCAACGAGGCCATGGCAGAGTTCATCAAGCCACTCGCGCAACTAGGCCAACAAATGACCCAATTCACAGGTGAAATTGGTTACAAGGCGATGCAAAACGCCGATGAAGTCGGCGCAGCGGCAGTCGATTATTTGCGCGTGACGGGCCATTTGGTGTTTGGTTACTTTTGGGCACGTATGGCCAAAGTTGCTTTGCAAGAAATAGAAAAAGGCAATCGCGATTCCTTCTACCAAGCCAAATTACAAACCGCACGTTTTTACTTTGCCAAGTTGTTTCCAGAAACTGCCAGCCTCATGGCTACAGCGCGCGCTGGCGCAACTGTTTTGATGGATACCGATGCGGTATTTGCATAAGCTGAATTTCTCTCGATTTAAGAAAGCTACCTCATGTCAGACATATTGACCCATCTTGAAGACGGTGTGTTGACCCTCACCATCAATCGCTTGGATAAAAAAAATTCGATCACTTCTGCCATGTATGCTGATATGGCACAAGCTTTGGCGGATGCTGAGAAAAATCCTGCTGTTCGTGTCGTGCTATTTCAAGGGCATGAGACTATTTTTAGCGCGGGTAACGATATTGCAGATTTTTTAAACAAACCACCTGCTAACCAAGATACGCCCGTATTTCATTTCTTGCGCAATATTTCGACATTCACCAAACCGATCTTGGCGGCAGTAGCAGGCCCTGCTGTGGGTATTGGTACCACCATGTTGTTCCATTGCGATTTGGTCTATGCGGGGGACAACGCGGCGTTTTCTATGCCGTTTGTCAATTTGGGTATTTGTCCTGAAGCAGCTTCAACCTTGTTGGTTCCGCAAATGATGGGTTACCACCGCGCTGCAGAAGTCTTGCTGATGGGAGACCCCTTTATGGCAGAGGCCGCATTGGAAGTGGGTTTGGTCAATCGGGTGGTGCCGCCAACAGAAGTCAATAGCTATGCACAAGCGCAAGCACGCAAATTGGCCTCCAAACCGCTGTCTTCGCTTTTAGAAACCAAACGCTTGATGAAGCAAGGGCAAGCTGAATTGGTGAAAAAGCAAATGGCAGAGGAAGGCACTATATTTAGCCGTATGCTCAAAGAGCCAGCAGCATTAGAGGCCTTCGGTGCTTTCATGGAGAAACGCCGTCCCGATTTTTCAAAACTATGAGCCCATAATTTGTGACACAAGCTATTCAATACGATGCGCCATTTGAGCCTGAATTTATCGAAGCCTTACGTGAGTTGGTCGAAGAAAAAATCACCTTCAATCAAGTACTTGGTTTAAAACTAACAAGCGTGACTGCCAATGTGCTGACTGGCCGCATTCATATGCGACCAGAATTGGTAGGGCATTTTTCCTACAACCGATTGCACGGTGGCGTCACCAGCGCGGCTCTCGATACTTTAGGTGGATTGGCCTGCATGGTCCATATCACAACGAAGCATTTAGATGAAACGCCTGCCCAGCGTATTGCGCGTTTCATCAAAATAGGCACCATCGATTTACGCGTTGACTATATGGGGCCGGCTATTGGTGAATATTTTGATGTGCGGGCCGAAGCTTTGCGTGTTGGCTCTCGTATTGGCTACACACAAATGAGTCTTCGCGGCTCCAAAGGTGAGTTGCTCTCTACAGGCAGTGGTGCTTACATTGTTTCGTGAAGCACACATCACCGATGTCTTAGCCAATTAATCTGATGGTTTAACGCCCGTAATTCATGCGCCACCACGCTCACCCAACGGACTTCCCACCCCAAGGTTCGATTTCAAAGCAACGCTCTGATAGAGAAACTGTCAAACGCCTGTTGCCTTATTTATGGGCATATAAGTGGCGGGTTCTTGCTGCGTTGTCGTTTATGGTGGCAGCCAAGCTCGCCAACGTGAGCGTGCCATTGCTGCTCAAGGAGTTGATTGACGCCATGGCATTTAAACCCAATGACCCTCAGGTTGTGTTGGTAGTGCCGATGGCGATGTTGCTGGCGTATGGTGTTTTACGCTTGTCTGTTTCGGCTTTCACAGAATTACGTGAATTGGTTTTTGCCAAGGCCACGCAGGGTGCTGCTAGACAAATTGCCTTAGAAACCTTTGAGCATTTGCATGGCTTGAGTTTGCGATTCCATTTAGAGCGACAAACGGGTGGCATGACGCGCGACATTGAACGTGGGGTGCGTGGAATTGAATCACTCATTTCTTACTCCCTCTACAGCGTAGTACCCACCTTGATTGAAGTGGCCTTGGTCCTAGGCATATTGGCGGTGAAGTTTGATGTGTGGTTTGCAGGTATCACGCTCACGGCTTTGGTGCTCTACATCATCTTTACGATTGCAGTAACAGAGTGGCGTACCCAATACCGACGTATGGCCAATGAGTTTGATTCGGCCGCCCATACCAAGGCGATCGATTCATTGCTCAACTATGAAACCGTCAAGTATTTCAACAACGAACGATTTGAAGCTACACGGTATGACAAAAGCTTGGAGGCGTTGCGTAAAGCGCGATTGAAAGCGCAAACCTCGTTGTCTGTTCTCAACACGGGGCAGCAGCTCATCATTGCGGTTGCGCTAGTCGGTATGTTGTGGCGTGCTACCCAAGGCGTCGTCGATGGCCGTATGAGCTTGGGCGATCTGGTGATGATCAACGCATTCATGATTCAACTCTATATTCCGTTGAATTTTTTAGGGGTGCTTTACCGTGAGATCAAACAAAGTCTGACGGACTTAGACCGTATGTTTAGTTTGCTCGAGAAAGAACAAGAAATCGCCGATTCTCCGAACGCTTCAACTTTGCAACTATCTCAAGCACCAACTATTCGCTTTGAGAATGTGGAGTTCGCATACGAAGTCGCTCGCCCCATATTGCATGGCATCAGTTTTGACATTCCTGCAGGCAAAACAGTTGCAGTCGTGGGGCCCTCTGGGGCGGGTAAATCTACTTTGGCGCGATTGATGTTTCGTTTCTACGATGTCACAGGCGGACGTATCACGATCAATGGGCAAGATATTCGCAGCGTCAGCCAAAGCAGTTTGCGCAAGGCTTTAGGCATAGTTCCGCAAGACACGGTTTTGTTTAACGATACCGTGCGCTACAACATTGCCTATGGCAATACATCCGCTACCCCAGCGCAAGTAGAAGACGCAGCCCGCACCGCACGCATACATGACTTTATTGTGTCAACGCCCAAAGGCTATGACACGATGGTGGGGGAGCGTGGCTTGAAGCTTTCTGGTGGCGAAAAGCAACGCGTGGCGATTGCTCGTACTTTGTTAAAGAATCCGCCGATTGTGATTTTTGATGAAGCCACCTCTGCTTTGGACAGTGCCAATGAGCGAGCCATTCAAGCGGAGCTGCAAACTGCCGCTTACAACAAAACCACCTTGGTGATTGCGCATCGTTTATCTACGGTAGTGGATGCGCATGAGATTTTGGTGTTGGACGAGGGCCGCATTGTGGAGCGTGGCACACACGCTGAATTACTCGCTATGGAGGGTCGTTATGCGGGGATGTGGGCTTTGCAGCAATCTGCTGAAGGGGTTGCTGCTTAGGTAATTAGCCATGCTGCTGTTTTCTAACCAGTGGTCTCGGTTCTTCTAATTGGCTCTCTTTCAGAGTTTTTGACTGACCCTTTTCGTATTTATAAATTTCTTTGCTCCTCGCGCCTGCTAAATCTGCCAAAACTATCAAAATATAAGAATTACTTATATTAAATTAATTTTATTAAAATACTTAAAAAGTGTTAATATTGTGATAAAATTACATATCGCAATGGCTTTTGAGGTTGAAACTTGAAACCAGCTTGAACTGGCCTAACGCGATGACCTTGTAGGGTCTAAATAGAAAGTCATTAGCTAGAAAAGGAGTTTGAGACATGAAGCCAGTCCCCAATATTGTTGATCCAAAGGTCGTGTCGGTTGACAAATCCAGACGCGGTAAATTGATGCGCGGCAAATTCATACGCCAGCAACCTGCACAGCATGAGGTTGCTTTTGAACAGGGTCAGGTGGCGGAAGATAAAGCTTTTGAAGAGAAGCAAGTGCAAACTCTTCAGGAGGAGATCAAAAACTCCTCCTCGCCATTAATGGCGGGTTCTGATGCAAGCCTCTCGGCGACACATCCGGACCCTGCTGGTGACGTGTTACTCACGCAGGCTGATACGTCTTTGGGTAGCACTCTGGTAACTGAGCTGTCTGAGCAAGTGACGTCGTACTTGGCAGACTCGCAATATGCGTCATCTGAGATTTTTTCTGCAACTGCGGGTGAGGCGGGCTCTAGCGTGGCCTTTGCCTCTAGTGGAGCCTTTGTCCCTTTGATTGCCGTGGGCACGGCTGCAGTTACAGGTGGATTTTCTTCGGCTTCAGCCCCTCTGGGCACGGCACATACTGCAACGGTTACTGCCATTACGGACAACGTAGGCCCAACACTGATCAGCAGTACCCCAGCAGACAACGCCATCCGATTTGATCCTAACGCTGACCTGACCTTCACCTTCAGTGAGCCCATCACTTTGGGCAGCGCAGGCACTATTACGCTCAAGGCATTAGAAGGCGCGGCAGATGTGGTGATCGATGTAGCCAATCATGCAGGCCAGCTCAGCGTGCTTGGTAACACACTCACGATAAACCCCAGCAGCAAGCTAGCCAACTCTGCTTATGCTGTGCAGATTAGTAGCGGTGCGGTGACAGACTTGTCAGGCAATGTGTATGAAGGCATGACAGACACTACTTCACTGAGTTTCACCACGTCCTTCCCCTCAGTGATTGACTTGGGTAGCGCTGGTAATCTTGTTTCACCCATTGTTGTAGAAGACAAGTTGTACTACCTACTGGACGCAAATAAAAACGGCGTGATTGACCCGGACCTCTATCTTGGCGCTATTCCTTCTCCAGATCGCTTGAACTTCGATGCCTTGAAGCAATTGGTTTTGGGTCATAGTGCAGACGGGGAGATCAACGACAACAATCGTGTATTCACGATGAATGGTTTTAAATTGGCCCTTCCAAAAATTGGAGTAGATGAGCCTCCCATTGCAGGTCAGCCTTATTACAAATATGCAACAGGAACTTCCGTTGGCGCTCCAACTGAAAACAACCCTCAATACGACGATTTTTTAGCTATCTGGGATGCATTTAATGGCAATAAAGATGGGGATCAAGCTGTGGCTGGTTGCCCGTCGGGTTGGGGCTTCTCCGATTACTGGACCGCAAATACATCAGGAGCCTCTCAGCCCGTCATTTTCTTAATGAACTATGGCTTTTTTGCCGACGCTCCAAGCACCAGCAACAGTTATGGTGTGGTGTTACAGGTGTTGTAATGTTTAAACCTTACACCTCAGCCTCAGGCCACAAACGAGGAAAATAAAAACGTAAGGCATGTTG